>DASROK010000054.1:0-2269 GCA_035646915.1 Gemmatimonadaceae bacterium | reverse complement strand
GGCGCGGCGAACATTCGAGCTTCGCTTCTTCGTGAACAGCCAGTCGACACCACATACGAGCGCATTGCGATCGCGGCGCAGCTCACAGCCGCAAAGTCGGAGCTCAAACCGAACGATCCGTTTCTTGTTGCGGCCTTGAATGGACGCACGCCGGAAGAAGCCGCTCGTACTCTCGTGTCTGCTACACGCGTTGGCGACCTCGCATTCCGGCGCACACTGGTGGAAGGCGGAGACGCGGCGGTCGCTTCCTCGGCGGACCCGATGATCGTGCTCGCACGAAAGATCGACGTGATGAATCGCGAGGTTCAATTGCGCGCCGACCGACTCAACGCCATCATCACCGCGAACGACGAAAAGCTCGGCCGCGCACTGTTTGCAGTTTACGGAACAGCTCTTCCACCAGACGCCACGTTTACGCTTCGAATTACCGATGGCCTGGCGTCGGGATACCCGATGAATGGAACGATCGCTCCCTACAAAGTGACCTTCTATGGTTTGTATGACAGGTGGGAGTCGTTCAACAAGGTTTATCCATTCTCACTCCCGCAGCGATGGATCGATCACCGCGACAGAATCGATCTCAGCACGCCGTTCAACTTTGTGTCGACCAACGACATCATCGGCGGAAATTCAGGCAGTCCGATCGTGAACCGGAACTCTGAAGTTGTGGGAGTTGTCTTCGATGGAAACATCGAGAGCATCGCGAATCGTTTTCTGTTCCAGTCGACAACGGCGCGAACCGTCAGCGTTCACTCGTCCGCGATCCTGGAGACGCTCATCAAGATGTACAATGCGAACTGGATTGCTGACGAGTTGCTGGCGAAGTAACCGGAATTACCTCGACACGAAATACCAGACCGCCAGCGCGATGAGAATCGCGAACAGAATTCCCATTCCTGTCGCGCTGCTTTTTTTCGGCGGTACCGACTGAGCTCCGCCAAGGATTGGATTGGTGATTGTCGGACGCCGCGTCATCGCATCCGGATCGGCCGGCGGAGCGCTCGCAGTATCGACAACTGAAACGCCAAGAGGAAGCCGGCCTTCGCGATACGTGATCTCGGCAGACCCGATCTCGATGCGGTCGCCATCGGTGAGCCTGGAAGGAGTCGTGACAGGTGCTCCGTTCAGCTTCGTCCCGGTCGCGCCGCTGGTCGTGAGCACGTATCCATCGCCCTCTGCCTTCACTTCGGCGTGCGATCTCGATACTGCAGGCTCGCGAATGATGATGCCGCTGGTGGCGTCGCGGCCGATCGAGAAGGGGCCATCCGCGAGAGGGTAGGCGCGGCGCTCCACTTCATAAACGAGGTATGCTGGGCCCTTAGTCGGATCTGCTGTCATCCTATCCATCTAATCTGATTGTTGCGAGATTGGCAGGGGACGGGCGAATATGCATGTAACGAACCCTGACTTGCGAGGAATTTAATGGCTACAAAACTGGACAAGGTTCTCAAGAGGGAGATCGAAATCGAGGGCCAGGCGTACATTGCCGCGATTTCCCCTGAGGGAGTCAAGGTCACGAAGAAGGGATTCCGCAAAGGCAACGAGATATCGTGGCGACAGATCATCAGCGGGGATGCCAATCTTTCGGCTGATCTCAGCGCATCCGTGGACGCATCTTCGACATCAGAATAACTAAACCAGAACTACCGGTACCCGGTACCGGAAAAATCAGAATGCTGATCGCAACCGGTACCCGGTACCGCATTCCTGGTTTTTCTGGTAACCGGTACCGCATTTCTGGTAACCGGTACCGCAGTTCTGGTTTCCTAATGCTGCATCTGCGCTCGCGCCGCTGAGTCGGCGATTGCTGCCGGAACATCCGACAGGTGTTCCTGGATTACTACCCACTTGCCTCCGCGATTGACGAAGGCGGCAGTCCATGCTCCGGCAATGACGTGCTGCATGTTCATCGGCGTCAGGTGCGGGACGCGGTACGATGCGGTCATTACAGCGGCATCCGGGGCGAGGACGTCGACGTGCATCGCAGTCCATTCCCATTTGGGATTCCGCATGTTGCTTCCGACGTACTGCCAGAAGGTGGAGATCTGATCCTGCAGCTCTTTTCTCGTGGTCGAGATGTGACCCGAGCTGGTCGAGTAGATCGGGCCTGATTCGGGGTAGAGGCTCATCATCCGCTGGACCGGATTTGGAGCGGTCAGGTCGTACGCGTTCGTGACGAGCTTTTCGAGCGAATCTGTAATGGCCTTGCGGTCGGCATCACTGACCGGTCGCGGCGTCCCCGGTTCGCATGCGAACTGGACAACGAGGG
>DASROK010000053.1:0-4961 GCA_035646915.1 Gemmatimonadaceae bacterium | reverse complement strand
GGTGTCTGCTTTCCGTCATTCACGGGAAGCAGACACCATTCAAGGGACATCCGGTCTTTGTCGCGCAGCACGCAACCGCGACGTGCTGCCGCAGCTGCCTGGAGAAATGGCACAGAATTCCCCAGGGCCGCGAGCTCACTACTGGCGAACAGGATCACGTTGTGAGCGCAATTGCAATGTGGCTCGAGAATCAGGAGGCGCGGCCCAATTGATCTCGAGGATCTTTGCGGCGCTTGCGTTGATCCAGCTCATTCCCGCACCTGCCGTTGCGCAGCTCAGGCCACTCGAGCCGATTCAGTGGAGACTGTTCGAAGAGGAAAAGTCGATTGCTGCCGAGATCGGAGCAGGGCGTTTTCTCGACCAGCGTGCGTCACTTGCAGGTACGACAGGGGATTTGTGGGAGGCGGGCAACTTTTCGCTCGCGGGTAGAACCGGCCGCGTCGTTCTCGAAGCCTCTGGAACTGCGCAGCGTTTTTTTCATGAAACAAGCAGATTCGAAGCCGCGTATCCTGATGTTGAGCCCAGTGGCGATGGGAAAAGACACGATTCCGGCGACTATCGTCTGTCCACGACAGTCCGGCTCACTCCGTCGAGATTTCCGTTCGATGGTGTGGTTCGGTTCGGAACCAGGCTTCCGACCACGGACAATACCACGGGTCTCGATCGCGATGCGCTCGACTTTTTTGCGACAGTCGGCGCCATCGCCGCTCGCGGCGCGCTTCTTGTCGCGGGTGAGGCAGGACTCGGCATTCACACCACACGGGAGCAGCAATTTGAGCAGGACGATCTCATGCTGTATGCTTTGCGCGCAGAATACAGAGCGCGATTGGTGATACCGTCGTTCGCCGTGCTCGGGCAGATGCATGGGACAACGCACAGCGCAATCCGCGGAGTCGAAAACCTCGGCGAGATGCGAGCGGGCTTGCGCGCGGGAAGATCGCTTTGGATTCGCGCTGAGTACGTTAGAGGCTACGAGACTTTTTCGCCGTCGTCGGGAGTGATTGTAACCGCTGGACTCATTCGTTAGTAAGTTTTCCTGTCTCGAAAGGATTGAACGATGCCGCAGACGCCACCAGCCCAGCCCGCTCAACCCGCCGCACCCGTAATTACACCGCATCAGGTGACGGTGGAAGGAACCCCGATCGCGAGCGCATATGATGTCTATCAGGCGTTCCGCGCGCAGCGTCGCGTTCTCGGCAATCAGCTCGACGATCTGCAGAATCAGCGCGACAACCTTTCGAGAGAGCTTCAAACCGAAGGATTGAACGTTGCGGACAAGAAGGGTCTCGAGCAGCGCATCACAACTGTCGATGAGCGCATCAACGCTCTCGACAAGCAGATCGCCGACGCGGACGTTCAGGTGGCGAAAGCCGCAGCAGTCCCCGGCGCCGCAGTCGATCCACCGGAACCGCCGCGAACAGGTCCGCCTGAAGAGTTCTGGGTTCTCACCGCAATCTTCGGGTCGATCGTTCTAATTCCGCTGACGATAGCATACGCGCGCCGCATCTGGAGAAAGGGCGCAACGGTCGTCACGAACATTCCGAAAGAACTGACCGATCGACTGATGCGCGTCGAGCAGACCGTCGAAGCGAGCGCAATCGAGATCGAGCGCATTGGTGAAGGACAGCGCTTCATGACGCGGTTGTTCACCGAGGGACCGCAGGCCGCGCATGCCCTCCCGTCCGCTGCGCAGCACGTGGTTCCGAGCGGAAAGCCCGGAGACGTCCGGCCCTAGACTACTCGACCATGATGTCGATGTCTTCCGCTGCGTGACCGCTCTTCAGCAGCAGCACCAGCGGCAGTGATACAACAAACAGAATCGACACGAGCACGAACACTCGATTGTACGAAAGCACCGCTGCCTGGCGCGAAACTGTTACGTCGAGAAGCTTGAGCGCCATTTTTTTCGCAGTTGCTGCATCGGCGCCGGTGCGTGCCATCATCGCTGCGGTTGCAGTCGACAACCAGCTCACTGCCGCTGCGTTGGCAACGTTCACGTGGTCCGCGAGCATCGCATGGAAGCGTGACATGCCCGCGGTGAGCTGAGATGCCGCGATGGCAATTCCGACGCTTCCGAAAATGTTGCGAGACAGATTGTACAGCCCGGTCGCAGCAGTGACGTCAGGTTTGGGAATCGAAGAGAGCGCTGCAGTGCTCAACGCAACGAAAATGAGGCTGAATCCCACCCCCTGCCACACCTGCGGCCAGAAGATGTCCCAGTATCCCACCGATATGGTCAAGTGCGACAATTGCCAGAAGGAGAAGCCCGCAACAGCGAGTCCTGCTCCGACAAGTGTGCGAGGTCCGAGCCGATTGTAAAAGCGACCGCCGATTGGCATGATCACCGCCATCGCCAGACTGCGCGGCATCAATGCAACACCTGAATCGAGTGCCGAATAGCCAAGCAAGGTCTGCAGGAACACTGGAAGGAGAAAAAGACTTCCCATGAGCGCCATCCCGAGAACTCCGCCAAGCGCGGTGGCGGAGCTGAACGACACATTTTTCAGAATGCGCAGATCGACGGCCGGATGTTCGGCCTTCAGCTCCCTCCATACGAATGCTGCGAGTCCAACTATGGCGATGATCAGGAGCCGGATGACAAACGATGACTCGAACCAGTCATTTCGCTCGCCGGATTCCAGCATGAGCTGAAGCGATCCAAGGCCGACGATCAGAAGCGCAAGCCCAGCCCAGTCGATATCGCCTTTCCGGCGAATCAGATATGGGGGATCCTCGACGAATCTGCTGACGAGCAACAGGTTGAGAATTCCAATTGGAACATTGATGTAGAAAATCCACGGCCACGAGTAATGATCGGTAATCCATCCGCCGAGTGTCGGGCCAAACGCGGGAGCGAGCACAACGCCGAGCCCGAAGATTCCCATCGCGGTGCCCTGCTCTTCCGGCGGAAACGTCTCGCGAAGAATCGCCTGGGACACTGTCATCAGCACTCCGCCGCCAATTCCCTGCATCGCGCGGAAGACGACCATCACCGGAAGACTTCTCGCCAGACCGCACGCCATCGATGCGACCGTGAAAAGAATCACGCTCGTGATGTAGAAATTCTTGCGGCCGAATCGCTGGCTCAAAAGAGCAACGAGCGGCATGATGATGACGTTCGCGAGTATGTAGCCTGTCACTACCCAGGTGATCTGCTCGATGGTTGCGCCGAGCGTGCCGCTCATTGAAGGCAGAGCGACGTTCACGATGCTCGAGTCGAGCACCGCCATGATCGTTCCGATCATGACGGAGCCGGCAATCACCCACTTGTGAGGCTGTTCCCGTGTCAGTGCAGCAGATGTCACGGGACGTCAGCCAGTCTTCACGTGCGCGATCGCTGACATTCCCGGTCTGAGCGGACGCTGCCCGCCGCACGACTTGTCGATGGCGATTCTCACCGGAACGCGCTGAACCACTTTCGTGAAATTGCCGGTCGCATTATCTGGAGGAAGGAGCGAGAAGCGTGAGCCGGTCGCGCCGCTGATACTCTGCACGTGTCCCATCACTTCGCATCCCGAGTATGCATCGACTGCAATCTCAACTGGCTGTCCGACTTTCATCTTCGAGAGCTGCGTCTCCTTGAAGTTTGCAGTGACCCACGTTCCCGAATCGGCGACGATCGACATCAGCTGCTGCGCAGGTTGTACGAGCTGTCCCACCTCCACGGTTTTTTTCGAGACAGCGCCTGCTGAAGGCGCAGTGATGCGCGCGTAAGAGAGCTGGAGCGCAGCATTGTCTCTCGCAGCCTCCGCTGCCTCGAGACGCGCGGTTGCCAGGCGCGCGCCCGCTTGAGCGCCGCTCACAGTTCCACCTGCGGCAGATGCCTGGCGCTGAGCCGCTGAAAGTGCGGCATCGGCTGCAGTTGCGTTTGCTCTCGCAGCATCGAGCTGCTGCTCGGAGATGATCTGCTTTGAAGCCAGATCCTGCATTCGCTGAAGATCGGCTTTCGCCCGCGTCGCGTTGGCCCTCGCTGCAGCCACCTGCGCCTGAAGCGCGCCCGCCTGGCCGGCCGCCGTCTGCACCTGCGCTTCCGCCTGGCCTGTTACTCCAGGTCCGCCGGCCGCAGCTCGCGCTGCTGCAAGATCGGCTTCGGCCTGCGCAAGTCGAACTGCGAGCTCCGCGGTATCCAGCTGAACGACAACCTGCCCCGCTCTGACTTGATCGTTCTCTGAAACGCCAACGCTCATGACATAGCCGCCGACCTTCGCCACAACCGGAACTATGTGCCCGTCAACAGACGCATCGTCGGTCGAGACGTGAGCCCGAGCATAGAGATATTTCTTTCCGCCAAAGGCGAGTGCAAGCAGAACAATCACCGCGCCAACACCCAGAACTATCTGGCGCCTTTTCGGATTGACTGCTTTTCGATGTACTGTTTCCTGTCCGCGTGCCATGTATTTCTTCTTCCTATTCGAGCTGAGTTGCACTTCCTTCGGCGCGCGCCAACCCGACGCGCGCAGCTTGATACGCAGTTACTGCATCGATCACCTGATTACGTGCGGCGTTGAGTGACAGCGCGGCCGTGACGACGTCCGCGTTTCCCGAGACACCGGCCCTGAACCGTTCCTGCGCCTGCGAATACTCCTGCTGCGCTAGTCCAAGACGTCCTCGTGCAGCTTCCACCTGATCACGTGCAACTGTAAGATCGAGCAAAGCAGTTCGCACTTCGACAGTGACGGTTCGCTCGAGCTCCTTTCTCTGAACATCGAGCTGCGATGCCGTCGCCTGCTGTTCGGTGAGCTTGCCGCTTCGTTTCGATCCGTCAAAGATCGGGAGCGAGACCTGTACGCCCCATTCATACGTGTTGAGCATGTGAGCCGTGCTGGTGCCTATCGCGCCGTCATCAGCAAAAGCTGACAGCGTTGGAAGTCGCTCGGCGCGAATCGCCTTTGCACTTTGTCGCGCGGCTTCGAGTGACCGTTCCGCAGCGACAAGATCCGGACGCTGACGAAGCGCAACAC
>DASROK010000052.1:0-5124 GCA_035646915.1 Gemmatimonadaceae bacterium | reverse complement strand
GGTGTCTGCTTTCCGTCATTCACGGGAAGCGCCGGCGCGAAGCGGCGGGCTATGAAATCCCGAGCGTGCTCGACAATGGTAGGCATTCCTTTCCGCCGCAGATAATCGCGCTCCTTTGAGCCGAGCGAAAAATTGCGGCGGAAGGCTGAGCTTTCGAGGGCAGTGAAGACTTCGCTCAGATCTCTCAATATTATGGAGAGATTACTGGACCGAGATGACCTCGACCTTGAACACGAGCACCGAATTGCCCGGGATCGGGCCGTAATCGTAGGGGCCGTAGCCCAGTGACGGCGGAATTATCAGCTGTCGCTGAGTTCCGACCTTTGCGCCCACCATACCGTCATCGAACCCTGCAATCACTTGTCCGGATCCGATCTTGAAAGGGAGAGGATCGGGCTTGGTGATGTTGGAATCGAATTGCGTCCCATTCGCAAGCCACCCGGTGTAACGTACCGAGATCGTCTGGCCTGTCGCGACCGCTGGGCCCGTACCAACAACAAGATCGCGATAGTATGTGCCATTCGCGGTCTTGGTGGATGCGCCGAGGTTCACGCCGAGTGAGGCGGCAAAAGTCGTTTGCTCGATGCTCGCCTCAGTGATGCCGGTGCTTTCGCCGCTGAGGCATGCCGACGAAGCGACCAGCGCGCAGGCGGCAACTGCATGGCGGGTGAAGTAGGAAATTGACATAAGAGGAATTTAACAGCGAATACTGAATACTGAATACTGACTACGTGCGCACTTGGTCAGCATTCAGCATTCAGCATTCAGCATTCTGCGTGCTGTCACCGTACCGTCGCCTTCTCCAGCGTTGCCGTCGTGCCATCGCGATTGAGCAGAAACACAGAATTGTTCGGTCCGAAACCAACGATGGTGTGGTTAGCCGGAACCTGGACGCGCTCAACGAGCTCGCCCTTGCGATTGATCACATCGTACACCGGCCCGCCGGCAATTGCAGCGGTCGGGATCGTTCGCACCCAGATATTTCCTTCCGTGTCGGCGCGCACCGAGCCTGCAAAAAACGGAGGCTTGTAATCGGGAAGCTCATTCGCCGGAATGAAATTGAACTGCGGCGCGCCTATCCCCGGTCGCGCACCGCCACCCGGTCCACCGCCCGGTCCGCCGGGGCCGATGAAGATCTGAACGTTGGGAGAGCTGCCACCACCACCAGCAGGCGGTGCTCCCGTGAGCGGCGTTGGCGCATTTGCTCCGAGTCTTTCCCGCGCTGCCTTCACCGAATCGATGAATGCCACTTTGTCTTCGTCGGTCATTCTCTGCCAGTCAAAAGGAATTTTTGCAGCGGAGACTCTGGTGCCATCGGGATTCACGAAGTCGACGTGATAATCCTTGCCGCGAACAAAGGCAATCGCACCGTCTGACGTGATGGTCCAGTCGTCGACAACAGGAAGCGGGTTGATCAGCGAGCTGATGCTTATTCCGCCGCGCTCGTCAGTCCTGGTCTCGAGCTTGATCTTTGGAGTGCGGATGACACCGACTGTGTCGAGCTTGCGCGTCGCGAGATCGACTCTCACGATGAGAGCTGAGTCCGGCGGCTCGGGAAACTGTGGAATCGCATTGGCGCCGCCCCCACCAGGTCCGGCGATAATGGTTCGAGTTCCTCCGCCTCCCGGTCCGCCGAAGCGAAGGCCCGCGCGATATACCAATCGTCCTGACGCATCGAATGACGCATTGCCCACAGGGCTGCCAATTGTGTTCGCATCTTCGGCGCGCGGAATCGCGACCACTCGCGTCACCTTCCCGGCGGGATCGATCACCAACATCGATACCGAGCTTGGATCAGCGAAGATGGAGCTGTCGCCACGATATGCGACGAGCGCGCCTTGCCGGCCGCCGTATGCGTTGGCAGTAGCGCTGGTTGAATCCGCAACGATCGTGAATTTCGAGAGAGCAGGATCGAACAGGAGAACCCGTCGTCCCTGAACGTCGTTCACCAGAACAGAACCGTTCGACAGCGCGCGCACGCTCGCGATGTTGTTGAACGTCTCCGTGGATTTTGCGGTGACGGCGCCAAGCTGCCGGATAGCGGGCCGCTGCTGCGCAATCAACGGGCTCGACAAAGCCGCGAGAATCGCGACGGGGCGGACTGCGTGAGTGAATCGAATCATGAATAGGATGATGTTTGAATGTTCAACGTTTACTGCCGGATGATTATGCGTTGTTCCCCGCCACCGGGAGATACAAATACGTCGCCGCCGCCTGCGAAGAATGGAGCTCCAGCCCCGAACCCTCCACCGGTGAATGTGGCTGTACCAGCCCGAATCGAGGCGAGGTAGCGGTTGTCGAGATAGCTCGCAATGAACGCGGGAAGCTTGCGACGCTGCTCGGCTGTGAGAAGACCGCGAATGCTCGGCGCAATCTGCATCAGCTGATCGATTGTCGCCTTGCGCGCGGTCATGTACTTGTCATACACCAGATCGTGATCGTAGCTGTCGGGAAGATCGGCGAAATATTTTGCGAGCGGTGACCAGATCGCATCGTTTCGAACGGTATAGGCGCGGTTCATGGTTGCGAGACTGTCCGCCTGTGGCCCCGTGAGCTTGAGCGAGTCCTGCTGCCTCAGGATCGTAGCGATCGGGTTCGGAATGCCGCCATTGCCGTAGATCGCCTTGAGCATGATCTCGGGTGCCTTGGTTCCCTGTGTGCGCCGGCCACGATCGAGCTGCTGTGTGAGAAGCTGCCTTTCACGAGTGGGACCGATGTCGAAGCGCATCATCGCCGTGAGTGTGACGGGAACGCGGAATGCACCGAACGCCTGATTTGTCGATCCGAACCGCTGATTCACCTCGTAGATGTAGTTGCGGTTGATCGCATCGAATCCGCGAACGTACAGAAGCTGCGGGTCTGGAATCGACGGCTGTCCCCAGCCGTGCAGGTTGTTCGACCCATGCATGATCAGGTCTGCTGCGCCGATCGGATTCGAAAGCTGGAACGAGAGTGTCGCGCGCTGCGGCATCCGGACTTTGACTGGATTGAATGAGATCGACATCGATGCAGATGAAATCCATGGTCCCTGGCAGCTGTTGCGGCCTGCCAGTTTGCCAAGCTGCTTCTCGAGGCACTTCCTTGCTTCCGGCGTTGCATTCTGTAGCAGTGTGGCGATGGGATTCACTCCATTTGCGTTCGCCGGCAGGGTAGCCGACGGAATGTACGCGCGATCATTCGCGTAGCCATCGCCGTTGATGTCGCCTGCAACCATCGGCGTGTACGGCGAGCCGGAGCGGAACTGGCCGTACCAGTTCACTCTCACGAAGTCGAAGAAATTGTAGCCGAGGTTGTACACGATCTGATGTCGTGAATCGAACGACGAACGGCCCCACTGTACGTCGAGTGGATTGCTCACGGTGCTCGTGAATCCGCGGAATTGTTCGCGGACATTGGAGTAGACGTATGAGAGACTCCAGTTGAGACTCGTGCTGAAATTCGCAGGGGAAAGACGAAGGCTCACCTGACGACTTTGCGATGTCAAATCCGAAACGAGTTCGGAGACGCGCGCAAACTGCTGGAATTTTCTGGCGTCGAGCGGCGAAACCGCGCCTGTTGTCGTGACGATGCTCGCAGGCTGCACGAATACCGGCCGATCCGCTTCACCGGCAAGAGTGAATCGCGTCACTGGATTGAAGTTCAGGTCGACCGACCCGGGTTGATTCATGTTGAGCGAATACGTTCCGTCGATCGTCGCAGTGAACCGATTCTTCAGAATCGGCCCGCTCCATTGAAGGTTTGAGCGAATGCTTTTGGAGGATCGGTAATCCTTCGAGAAGAGAGAGACATTGGGCGATGAGCTGGAGAACACTGTTCCCGTGGTTCCGTCCGCGCAGCGATCAGGCACTGACGCTGAATTCGAAGCGTATGCATTCCAATCGGGAATTGGCGCAGCGGCGCCGATGCATGTGATCTGCTGCACACCGCTCGGCAGGCCTGTGTTGTCGAGCGCGTTTCCAATTGTGTTCACCGACGGGGTATTCTGGAACATGCCGAATCCGCCGCGCACGACTGCGCGCGGTCCCCGGAACGCGCCCTCGAATCCGCCGATCTGCGCCGCCTGTCCGTAAGTCCATGAGAATCCGACGCGCGGGCTGACGTATACGCGGTTCGGCACATTGTCGTTCTTCACGCCGAACGCCGACTCGACAGCGGGATTCGATGCCGGCTCATTGAAGAATCGATTCGCGTCAACTCTCAATCCATACTGAAGCTGGAGACGGTCTGATCGACGCCATGAATCACCAAGTGACCAGCCTGCAACGAGCTGGGATACATCGCGTGTGCGCGATCCGAGAACTCTAGTGAATGAAGACGGACGATCTGCCTCGAGATCAGCGAGTGAATTGAACGAGAATGTTCCGAGCCGGTTCGATGCGAGCTCCTGTCCTGCGCCGTCCCGCCGCAGCTCCGTCGTCATCTTGAGACGATGCTTGTTGTTGGTGCTGAACCACGAGAGTTGATTGAGAAGATTCTCTGTGTTGCTGGTCTGTGTGCTGTTGAGATTCTGATTTCCGCCGAAAACAAGACTCTGAACGCCACTGGCTCCATCATCGAATGCGGAATTCACGCGGACGGAACCGGTTGGCAGCGCGAGATATGGATTTGCTTCCGACCTCGATGCACTTATTCCGAATGAAGTCTCGCTGAGAATTCCCACGCCGAAGTACATGTTCTGGCGTGCCTGAACTCCGCCGCGCCAGCTTGTTCTCTCTCCGCTGTGTGCCGGCAGTTCGGTTGCAAATCCAGACGTGGGATTCTGCTTGTTCCAGCTCCCGTTGAAGGAAACGTTGAGAGCCTGGCCGCTCGTCGATGATGGCGGAGCAAAATCGAGCGCTCCGAATATGGATCCCTGATCTCCAATGCGATCGTTCGGCGCTGAGCTCACAGTTAGCGGAACTCTGGCATTGTTCAGAATTGAAAGCAGCCGGCTGACTGAGTCCGATGACACGCCGACAGCAGCGAGTCCGTTAGAGTTCGTGTTGAGGAGCGTCTGCAAATCATTCGCGCGCCGGCCGAGCTGGTAAGACATGTTGTAAAACGATCTATCGTACTTGAGCGGACCGGAAACCATTCCGCCAAGAGAGACGTTGCTGTACTCCTGCCCGAGTGACTGCGCTGCCC
>DASROK010000051.1:0-2609 GCA_035646915.1 Gemmatimonadaceae bacterium | reverse complement strand
ATGTTCGATCCCGAAACCGGCGGGCCTCACACGGCGCATACAACGAATCCCGTACCAATTGTATCCGTTGGCGATGAATCGATTACAACACTCAGAAATGGCGGAGCTTTGTGCGATGTTGCGCCTACTATATTAGAGATGTACGGCATCGCGCAGCCGCGCGAGATGACGGGAACCACACTTGGAGGAAGTTGATGAAGCATGCGTTGTTGATGTTGGGAGTCATTTCCATCGCGTCCACAGCCAGTGCACAGGTAAGCGTCGGCTATCCACCGCAGGCGAGTCCATATAGAGATCTCGAGTATCATCAGGAGCTCACTGCGTTCGGCGGTTATTTCAATGCGGCGAAAGATCCTGCCGGTGTTGCACCAAAAGCTGCGGCGATTGCTGGAGTTCGATATGAAGTCGGCGTTGGCGGGCCGATGCAGCTTGTCGCGCGTTTTGCGAAGACATTCAGCGAGCGCAATGTGATCGACCCGACGAAACCGGCTGACGAGCGCAATCTGGGCTCGGAATCCTGGCCGGTTTACTTCGGCGACGTTGGCTTGTCACTGAATCTCACTGGTCAGCGCAGCTGGCACGGAGTGGTTCCGGTCACTTATCTGGGGGCGGGTCTCGTTTCGGACCTCGGCAAAAAGGCAGCTCCTGACCCGTACAGAATCGGCACCACATTTGCCATTTCCTACTCGGCTGGCCTGCGATTCGTCCCAGGCGGGCGCTTTCAGGTGCGGGTTGATGCTGGGAGCTACATGTACCAGATCAAATATCCCGCGGCGTACTACATCAAGGCGTCCGATGATACTCAGGTTCTGGCCGACACGCAGGACAAAAGCTTCTGGAAGAGAAACGGAGTGTACACTCTCGGAATTTCGTACTTCCTCTTTCGATAACGTCCGGCTCGCCTCGCGCGGCCGGTAACGCGCGAGGCAGCAATGGCCGACGATTTTGATAATACCGACGAGCTGGAAAATCTCACCGACGACGAGCTTCGCACTGCCGTCATCAGCGAGCTCAAGTCACACAATTCGATCGACGCCGATGATATCTCGGTGCACGTGAAGGACGGCCACGTTCGAATTGCCGGTCGGGTCGGGACTGAGGAAGAGCTTCGTACCGCCGATCATATCCTGACAGACATTCTGAATCTCAAGGATGTGAAGAACCAGCTTGTGGTCGATGAGATTCGTCGCGCCGAAAGTCCGCAGGCGATCGATGAGCATCTGGTGGATGAAGACGAGCATTCCGGACTTTTGCTTGGCGATCATCCGAGCCAGCAGGATCCCGAGGCCGAGCATATCCTTGCTGATCGCAATTTGAATCCGCCAGCGACGCACGACGTGAGTCAGGCGATCGAGGAAGCTGAGCCATGGATTCCTCCCGAAGGACCGACACCAGAAGGGTTTTCCGGTCAGGATTATCCGGATCCAGGAGCAGACGCTCAACATTAGCACGACGAACAAACAGTATGCGCGTAGGGAGAAATCAGTCATCCCTACGCGCATACTGTTTTGTTCCTGAGCGTTTGCACACATTTACATAAATGCCAAAAGCGTATCTCACTCGCCGCGTTTCGTTCGCCGCAGCCCATAGATATCGCCGCCCCGAATGGTCCGATCAAAAGAACGAAGAGATATTTGGCGCATGCTCTCGCCCGAATTTTCACGGTCATACCTACACCTGCGAGATTACGGTCGGAGGGGATGTCGATCAACAAACCGGCTTCGTGGTCGACCTTGGCTTACTGGATAACATTCTCGATCGCGAAGTGAAACAGCGCTTCGATCATCGCAACATCAATCTCGAAGTGCCCGAATTCGCTGACGGAAAGTTGATTCCAACCGGCGAGAATCTCGCGCGATTCGTTTTCGAGCGCGTGTCTGCATTGCTGCCGGAGCCTGCACACGTACAGTCAGTTACAATCGCTGAGGATAAAACGTTGAGCGCTACATACCGGGCCGACTGATGAAACGTTTCGCGCTATTACTCGTTGCGCTCGCCGCGTGTACGCCACATACGCAGGGAGTTTCGCCGAGACTGAATCCACGCGAGACATTGCGGCATTCGATCGATTCGCTGGCGTCGAATCCGATTTTCGCGAATTCCAACATGGGGATTCTCATCGTAAATCCCAAAACGGGAGATACGCTGTTTTCGCGCAACGCCGGCAGACTGTTCATGCCCGCATCGAACGAGAAGATTCTGACAGGCACAGTTTCTCTTGCGCTCCTCGGTCCCGATTATCGCTTCAAAACGACATTCGCGTCACTCGGCGCAGTTCGGGATGGTGTGCTCGACGGTGATCTGATTGTAATCGGGCGCGGCGATCCGACCGTGAGCAATCGCGCGCAACAAGGCAACGCAATGAACTGGATGTCGAGAATTGCTGATTCACTGTCGGCACGGGGAATCCGGAGCATTGCCGGCTCGCTGATTCGCGGAGGAAACGCTTTCCCGGATACCGTCTACGGCTACGGATGGGAGTACGACGATCTGCTCACGGAAAGCGGCGCCCCTGTCGATGAGCTTTTGTACGACGAGGGAATGACGAAGGCTCACGTTCAGATCGCCGGCAGGGATACAGTAATCGACATCGCGACGACTACGCCGTA
>DASROK010000050.1:0-3383 GCA_035646915.1 Gemmatimonadaceae bacterium | reverse complement strand
ATCGACTACCATCCTATAGTAGTGACCGAGACGCAGGAGATTTTCGGTTACGAGGCGCTCGCCCGCGGGACAATGAAGTCGATGCGGCGACCGGAGGTGATGTTCGAGGTTGCAGAGCAGACGGACATGATCTGGGAGCTTTCGAGACTCTGCCGGAATACAGCTATCTCCGGGATGAAGGAAAAGCTCACGAGAAACCAGCTGCTGTTCCTCAATGTCGATCCGCACGACTTTACCGATCCGATGTTCACCGATATGGACATGGATGTCACCGATCCTTCGAAAGTCGTTCTGGAGATCACGGAGAGAACAGCTATTCGTGATTACCCGAAATTTCGGGGAAGGCTGAAGGAGTTTCGCGACAAAGGTTATCGCTTTGCGGTGGACGACGCAGGAAGCGGTTACGCAGGGCTGGGCTCGATTGCCAATCTCGAGCCCAACTTCATCAAGCTCGATATCTCACTCATCAACTGCATCGATGAAAATTTCATCAAGCAGAGTCTCGTCGAGAAAATGGTCGGCTTCGGGAACGATCAGAATGCGATGGTGATCGCTGAAGGAGTCGAGACTGCGGAAGAGTACGAGACTGTAAAACAGCTCGGCGTTCATTTAGTGCAGGGTTTCTATCTGCATCCCCCCGAGCCGGAGCGTGGGGCGAAAGCTCCTCCCACATAGCAAGAATTGAGGGCTTGGTGAGACAATGAGACAATGAGAAACCCGGTGAGTGGCGAGCAATGAGTTTCCAGTGCTGAGTACTGAGACACTCAGTTCGAACTCAGTACTCAATACCTCAGTTCTGGAAACTCATTGCTCGCCACTCACCGGGTTTCTCATTGTCTCACAAAAACCATAGCTGTCTCTTAAAAAAGACTCTCGACTAACTCGAGTGATCTATCGGCTGCGCCGAGGTTGGCTTCGACTACGCGTTGTGCGGCTTGAGACGCGCGCTGGTGCACAGCAGGATTTCTGAGCCATGCAAGTAGTCTTGCAGAGATGTCTCCCGGACCAGGACAGCGCACAGCACCCCCGCCATTCACGAGCAGTCGCGCGTCGCGATTATCGGCGTGCATTGGACCGATGAGCACTGGTGCGCCGAATGCGGCAGGCTCGAGCAGTGAGTGCAGGCCTGCTCTGTGAAATCCTCCGCCGACGTACGCAGCATCAGCAATCGCATAGAGGTCGCCAAGGATTCCGTATTGATCAACGAGAACCACATCGCTCTCACTCGACGATGATTCGCTTGTCCGGCTGATCGACAGAGAATTCCCGCGCGCCCACTTCTCTATCGACGAAAGATGATCTTTGGAAAGCTCGTGAGGTGCGATGATAAGTCGCACCGATCCGATTTGATTCCTGAGCTGCATCCATGCAGGGAGAAGTCGCTGTTCATCGGCAGGCCACGTCGAGCCAGCGACGAGCGTTGGACGTGAGCTCGAATATCGTTCGACCAGTGCATCGCGCGCTGCCGATTGCGCAGTTGCGCGGGCCCACACCTGATCGTAGCGAGTGTCGCCGGTAACAGTCAGCCGGTCGCCGCGAACTCCCATTGCGAGAAGCCGCTCTGCATCTGACGGAGAGATTGCACCAACTACATCGAGAGATTCGTACGCGTCACGCAGTGCGAGCAGCGCGAGACCGGATCGACGGCGCGAAGATTCCGGAACCGTAGCGCTGAGAAGTCCCAGCTTCACCTCGCGCCGCACTGCGTTCTCGACGAGGTTCGGCCACACGTCGAGCTTGCTGAAGACAATAGCTGTAGGGCGAATCGCATCGACTGCTGCAGCAGTCTCATCGAAGTGATCGAAGGGCAGGTAGTCGAAGAAGTCTGCGCCGACTGTGATTGCGAATCGTTCCGCGCTTGGAGAGAAATGCGTGTAGACGAGCTGTGTGCGTGGATGCGCGTCGCGGAAACGCTGGATCACTGGAAGCGCCTGGAGCCCTTCGCCTACCGACGGGGCGTGTACCCAGAGAAGCGGGCGCGACATGTCGCGTCCCTGCCCGGCCCATTTCTCATAACGCTCGACCAGTCCGCGCCGAGCGGTCAGTGCCTTGAGAAACTTGGATTCCTTCGCGGGGGCAACTGCGACTGCAAAGCGCGCGAGCGCGCTTGCGGCAGTGTAGGGAGCTCGAACGAGCGGATGCAAGCGGGCGCTAGTGCGTCACTGCGGTGGCTTCGACGCGGACTTCGCAATCGCTGAGTCCACTATCGGCTTCAAGTCCGAAAACGGAACTGCTCCTGCAATGACCTTTCCGCCAACGAGGAAGGTAGGCGTCGACTGCACTCCCGCAGTCGCAGCGCGATCGCGATCCGCGAAAATGAGCGGCAGCATTGCGTCGCCGTCGACGCACTTCTTCCATGCTTCGAAGTTCACCCCGACAGCGTGCGCGATCGAATCGAGAACCGGCCGCGGCTGCGGCATGTTCTCCCATTTGTCCTGTGTGTCGAACAGTGCATCGTGATACTGCCAGAACCTGTTCTGCGCGCTCGCGCACATTGCCGCCTGCGCACTGGGCACGGCGTTCTGATGCTGGCCAAGAGGAAAGTTGATATACGCAACCTTTACCTTTCCGCTGCGTACGTACTCGTCGACGAACTGCCTGTAGGATTCAGTGTGCCACTGCCTGCAGAAAGGACATTGAAAATCGCTGGCTATGATGACCCAGGTTTTCGCTAAGCTGTCTCCCGCAATGCGGCCCTTGTCGGCTGCGGCGATGAGAGGATCATTCGTTCCCGTTTGCGTGGTCTTCGGCGCAGCGGACGCGGAAGTTCCCTCCGGGCGCGGCGTAGTGTTGGCGGAGTTGCAGGCAGTGACGAGTGCAGCAAGAAGCGCGGCACCAAAGTTGACGAGTGCTTTTGGCATTCGCTAAATAGGTGGCGGCGCTGGTCTTTAAATCAAGGGCGGAGGAACGATCGACGGATTAAAGTTTGCGGCGCTTTCACTGGCAGCTGTGCTTGCGTTTCCCAACGCTGTTTTGTCGCAGCAGCAGCCCGCAATTCCTTCGCCGACTGGCCTCGTAAACGATTTCGCACACGTGCTCGACGCAGCGACGGTCGAGCGTCTGAATCGGATTGCGGAAGACGTGCGCACAAAATCGCGCGGCGAGATGGCGATTGTCACGCTCCCTGATCTCGAGGGACGTGACGTTGCCGACGTGGCGCTGCGCATTGGTCGTGAATGGAAAGTTGGAAAGGTCGGATCGCCTGGAGATCCCACGCGAAATGCCGGCGCGGTGATTCTTCTTGTTCCCAAGGAGACGAACTCCGACAATCGCGGCAGGTGCTTCGTGCTCACGGGTCAGGGCACTGAAGGATTCATCACCGATGCCGCAGCGGGTGAGATCTGTCGCGAAGCGACTCCGAATTTCATCGAGCGCGATTATGC
>DASROK010000049.1:0-6892 GCA_035646915.1 Gemmatimonadaceae bacterium | reverse complement strand
GAGGAGCCATTCACGCCCGAGGATCTCGAGCAGTTCGAGTCCGAGATGCGAAAGGTGATCGTGGAGAAGTACCCGTTCATGCGCGCGGAAGTCACGCAAAGCGAAGCGCGCGAGAAATTCGCCGATGATCCGCTCAAGCTCGAGCGGCTGTCGGAATTTAGCGAAGACGAAATCATTTCCACTTATACCGACGGTCCGTTCATCGATCTGTGCCGCGGACCACACGTCCCTGATACGTCGTATCTCAAGCATTTCAAGCTGCTTCATACTGCGGGCGCGTACTGGCGTGGCGACGAGAAGCGCCAGATGCTGCAGCGCATCTACGCCACGGCGTGGTTCAACAAAGAAGATCTGGATGCGTATCTCCATCGGCTCGAAGAAGCAAAGAGACGCGATCACCGCCTTCTCGGTGCCCAACTCGACCTGTACTCGACCGATCAGCGCCTTGGCCCGGGCCTGATTCTGTGGCATCCGCGCGGTGCCATCATTCGGAACGAGATCGAGACGTACGAGCGAGACCTGATCCTCCGCCATGGATACGAGCTCGTCTATACACCTCACATCGTGAGCGAGAGGTTGTTTCAGATCTCCGGACACCTGCAGAATTTTGCAGAGAACATGTTCGGCGCGATGGATGTGGAAGGTGGGGCGTATCGTCCGAAGCCGATGAACTGTCCGGGTCACATCTGCATCTACCAGGCGCATCAGAGGTCGTATCGCGATCTGCCGATTCGGTATGCCGAATTCGGAACGGTGTATCGATACGAGCGCAGCGGTGTGCTGCACGGAATGCTGCGCGTGCGAGGATTTACGCAGGATGATGCGCACGTGTTCTGTACACCGGAGCAGGTTCCGTCCGAGATCGAGAGACTTCTCGATCTGGTGGACGAGATGCTCAGGACTTTCGGTTATCCGTACACAATCGAGCTCTCCACGATGCCTGAAAAAGCACTCGGCTCAGTGGAGACGTGGCGGGCGGCGGAAAAAACTCTCGCTGATGTCATGACAAAGCGCGGGCAGGAATTCACGATCGATGAGGGCGGCGGCGCGTTTTACGGACCCAAGCTCGACTTCAAGCTGATCGACGCGATTGGAAGAAAGTGGCAGGGGCCGACGGTGCAGCTCGACTTCAATCTTCCGGAGAGATTCGACCTCGAGTACACCGGCGCGGACAATGCGCCGCATCGTCCGACAATGCTGCACCGCGTGCTGGTGGGTTCGATGGAAAGATTCGTTGGCGGCCTCGTCGAGCACTATGCCGGCGCTTTCCCGTTGTGGCTGGCTCCTGAGCAGGTTCGTGTGATTCCGATATCTAATGACGTCAGTGCCGCAGCGAAGTCGGTTGCCGACCGGCTCAAAGCGCGCGGTGCTCGGGTGCATCTCGATGATCGGTCCGAGACTTTGAACTACAGAATCCGCGAAGCGGAGACGCTCAAGATTCCGTACATGGCAATCGTTGGAAAACGCGAAGCAGAAAACGATTCGATTGCCTTGCGTGTGCGCGGGGCGGGGAAGAAGCAGGATGTGATGCCCGTTGCCGATTTCATAGCGCTCGTCGAGGACCAGCTGGCCGGACGTGCACTACTGCCGTGAGAGAGTTTTTCGGTTTGACCAGGTAAAAGCAGTCAGAAGTCGCAAGAAGCACAGTTGTTAGTTCTTAGTCGAACTACGCAAGATCGGGGTGGTTCCGCGGACGCGGCTTCCGCAGAGAGCGCAGCAACCCGTGAAGCATCTTCTGCACTTCTTCAACTTGGCCGTTCAGACGGCCGAAGTCCTCTTCTGCAATGATGCTCAGGTCGACGGCCAGGATCAGATGGTACTCGAGCTCATTGGCAGAGTTGACTGAATAGCGCAGGAATCTGCAGAAATCACGGTCACTCTCCTGACCGGTTCCTTCAACGATGTTGGTGGGAACCGAGATCGCTGCGCGCACTAGTTGACTCTTAAGCGAAGTAAGATGCGCCTGCCGAATTCTGGTCGCGGTTTTTACCGAATCAACGGCAAGGGCGTGCGCCTTTTTCCAAACCACCAGTTCCTTGAAGTTTGCCATGCGGCGACTCTAGCGATGCGTCGCGGCTGGAGCATCATCATTTCGTTCCGCGAACTTTCGTTTTTCTGCTTGGACTAACGACTAGCGACGGTGCTTCTTGCGACTTCTGACTGCTTTTACCTGGTCAAACCGAATAAGGCTTTGCCCATCGATTATTTTTAGATTCTCCCATTCGATCAAGCCTAATGAGTGATAAATCGAGAATTCCAGTAATCGTTTCGGCCGCAAGGACGCCAATTGGCAGGTTCCTCGGCGGCCTTTCCCCGCTGACCGCTCCCGAGCTCGGCGCAATCGCCATTCGCGAAGCAGTGCAGAGATCGGGAGTCGACCCGATGGCAATTGAAGAAGTGATAATGGGCCAGGTCATTCAGGGCGGTACAGGCCAGGCACCGGCGAGACAGGCTGCGCTGAAAGCAGGCATACCTGCAACGGTCAGCGCGGTAACGATCAACAAGGTTTGTGGCTCCGGCCTCAAGGCGGTGATGCTCGCGGCTCAGTCCATCAAGGCCGGCGACAAACAAGTGGTTGTGGCCGGCGGGCAGGAATCGATGTCCAACGCCCCATACTATGTCTATGGTATGCGGAATGGCGTAAAGCTCGGCGATCAGAAGATGATCGACGGGATGATCAAGGACGGATTGTGGTGCGCATTGTGTGATGTTCACATGGGTGGGCACGCTGAGCACACGGCGCGAAAAGCACAGATCACGCGTGAGCAGCAGGATCAATTCGCGGCTCAGTCGCACGCAAAAGCCATCAGCGCAATCGAGAGCGGAAAGTTCAAGAACGAAATCGTCACCGTTGAAATACCGGGAAAGAAAGGGCCGACAGTCGTCGATACGGATGAAAGTCCGCGAAAGGACACGACAGCCGAGGGTCTCACAAAGCTGAAGCCGGCATTTCCAGGAAAAGGCGACAACGCGAACCTCAGTGTGACCGCCGGAAATGCATCGTCGTTGAATGACGGAGCATCTGCACTCGTGATCACATCCGAGGAATACGCGGAAAAGAACGGTCTCGACATCATGGCTCGCATCACCGGCTACGCAACTGGTGCAACCGAGCCGCAGGAATTGTTCTTCGCTCCGATCTACGCCGTGCAGAATCTCATGAAGCTCACCGGCAAGCAAATCGGTGACTACGATCTCATCGAAGCAAACGAAGCTTTTGCATCACAGTCACTCGCTGACGGCAACGGGCTTGGATGGGACTGGAATCGTGTGAACGTCAACGGCGGCGCAATCGCGCTCGGCCATCCGATCGGCGCGAGCGGCGCACGTGTATTGACGACCCTTCTTTATGCAATGAAGGATCGCGGCGCGCGCACCGGGCTCGCCACACTTTGCCTTGGCGGCGGCGATGCCGTCGCGCTCAGCGTAGAGCGCGTTTCCTGATCGGGGATTGAACGCAAGCAATGTTCTGCTCAACACGGAGCGCAAACTTCGCGCTCCGTGGCGCATCGTAATCTTTCTTGTCGTTCTTTTTGTAGCGCTGATTCTCTCGGCCTGGCTGGAGATGGCCGTCGATGGAACCGCGTCGGGTTTTGGGCTTCGGCCTCTCGTGTCCGAATGGAGCGTTCCTCTTGGGACTCTTGTTGCGACGTGGGTTGTTCTCAAAGCCGTCGACGGCAAGTCATGGGAGATGGTTGGTCTCGAGCGCAAAGCCGCTGCACCGCGGACGCTCGCTTACGGCTCTTTGCTTGGATTTCTTCCAATCGCAATTCCGTGTGCGATTCTACTGCTCACCGGTGAGCTGAAATCGATCTCTCAGCCGGATGGAAGCTGGTGGGGCGCGTCGGGAATCAGCTTTGCGAACCTCCTTCCTGCCGCGTTCGGGGAAGAGCTGATGCTGCGCGGTTACATTTTCGCTGTGCTGCGTGAAGCGGTCGGCACACGTTGGACTCTCATTTCAACCAGCGTAGTTTTCGGTCTGCTTCACATGGCCAATCCCGGGGCTGACGCCCAGTCGATTGCGATTGTGATGATGGCGGGTTTTTTCCTCGGGTCGATTTTTCTTGCAACTCGAAGTCTCTACGCCGCGACTGCGGCGCATTTTTTATGGAACTGGTTCATGGCCGCAATTCTTCATGCGCCAGTAAGTGGCATTGCCGTGACCACGCCGGATTACCGAGTCATCGACTCCGGTCCCGACTGGCTGACGGGGGGCCCGTGGGGTCCTGAAGGAGGCTTTGCCGCAGTTGTCGGAATGTTCGTGGTTCTCATTTACTTGCACGCGCGGCCGCTGCGCCGCATGGAGTCATAGATGGCAGAACACATCGCGGTTGTCGGAGCAGGGCAGATGGGCAACGGCATCGCGCACGTATTCGCGCAGTCAGGTTTTCCGGTGACGATGATCGATGTGTCGAGCGACGCGCTGGAAAAGGGAATGTCGACAATCGAGAAGAACCTCGACCGTCAGGTGAAGAAGGGAACAATCAACGAGAAGCAACGCGAAGAAACGCTCGGCTACATCTCACCTGATACCGATCTCGCAGCGGCGGTTGACGCGGCACTGATTGTTGAAGCCGCAACAGAAAACACCGATCTCAAGTTCA
The DNA here is from genome assembly GCA_035646915.1 of Gemmatimonadaceae bacterium. Classification (GTDB taxonomy): domain Bacteria; phylum Gemmatimonadota; class Gemmatimonadetes; order Gemmatimonadales; family Gemmatimonadaceae; genus UBA4720. The sequence continues at coordinate 2,288 of DASROK010000049.1, read as the reverse complement.
GGATCTTCAGCGATCTGGATCGCATTGCAAACGCGGACGCCATTCTCGCAAGCAATACGAGCTCGATCTCGATTACGGAGATTGCCGCACGCACAAAGCGTCCAGAAAAAGTTGTCGGGATGCACTTCATGAATCCCGTGCCCGTCATGAAGCTCGTCGAAATCATCCGCGGACTCGCGACATCCGACGAAACAACTCAAAAGGTCATCGATCTCAGCACGCAGCTCGGAAAGACTCCGGTCGAAGTAAATGATTTTCCGGGATTCGTATCAAACCGGGTTTTGATGCCGATGATCAACGAGGCTGTGTACTGTCTCATGGAAGGAGTTGGAAAGCCCGAAGCAATCGACCAGGTGATGCAGCTTGGAATGAATCATCCCATGGGCCCGCTCGCGCTCGCCGACCTCATTGGACTCGATACCTGCGTCGCAATTCTCGAAGTGCTTCAGAATGGGCTCGGCGATCCGAAGTATCGTCCATGTCCGCTTCTCAGGAAGTATGTCGCCGCCGGCTGGCTCGGCCGGAAGACTGGACGCGGCTTTTATACGTACGCCAAGTGAAAGCGGATCTCCTCAATCTCACTGACGATCAGCGAACCATTCGCGACCTTGCGCGCGAGTTCGCGCGGAATGAAATCGCGCCGTACATCGCAGAATGGGATGAGAAGGCCCACTTCGAGCCGTCGATTGTCCAGAAAATGGGCGAGCTCGGATTTCTCGGTATGCTCATTCCGGAAGAATTCGACGGACTTGGACTCGATACATCCACGTACCTTCTCGCGCTCGAAGAAATTGCAGTTGTAGACGCTTCCGCTGCCGTGCTCATGAGCGTCCACAATTCGCTTCCGACGCAGATGATTCTGCGATTCGGATCGGACGAGCAGAAAAAACGTTTTCTTCCACCAATGGCGCGCGGCGAAATACTCGGCGCCTTTGCTTTATCGGAACCCGAGGCAGGATCCGATGCTGCCGCACTCACCACGCAGGCCGTGCATGATGGAGACGACTGGGTCCTGAATGGAACCAAGAGCTGGGTGACGAGCGGGAATCACGCCGGAGCGATCATCACAATGGCGCGAACCGATACGCCGAAGGATCGCAAAGGCGCGCGCGGAATCGGAGCATTCGTCATCACTCCCGATCTGCCCGGGTTTCACGTCGGGAAGAAAGAAGACAAGCTCGGATTGCGCTCTTCACCCACCGTGCAGCTGATGTTCGACAATCTTCGCGTGCCCGCGGCAAATCTCCTCGGTCAGCCGCACATGGGTTTTGTTTACGCCATGCAGTCACTCGAGAACGGCCGGCTCGGGATTGCGGCGCAGGCAGTAGGAATTGCCCGGGCTGCGCTAGAGGCTGCGACAGCATACGCAGCAGAGCGACATCAGTTCAATCGTCCGATCCGCGAGTTTCAGGCAATTCAGTTCAAGCTCGCGGACATGGCAACAAGAGTGCATGCGTCTCGCACGTTGCTTCACGCAACGGCTCGCGCGAAGGATCGTGGAGAGAACGTGAAGCAGGCATCGTCGATGGCAAAACTTTTCGCGAGCGAAACGGCGATGTTCGCGACAAATCAGGCAGTCCAGATTTTTGGCGGTTACGGATACGTGAAGGACTATCCGGTCGAGCGGCTTTTCCGCGACGCGAAAGTCACCGAGATTTACGAGGGAACATCGGAGGTCCAGCGGATAGTAATCGCCCGGGAGCAGTACCACGAGCACAACTGAAACGACCACAATTCAACACGGCAGATACAGCAATGGAATTCTTTGAAACACTGGCTGACATGGGTCACGAAGAGCTCGTGATGGCAAGCGATCCGTCCTGCGGTTATCGCGGAATTATCGCCGTGCACAGCACGAGGCTGGGCCCTGCTCTCGGCGGCACGCGCTTCTGGCAGTACGACTCGGATGAAGATGCAATCATCGATGCGCTGCGCCTCTCACGCGGAATGACATACAAGAACGCGGTGGCGGGACTCGATCTTGGGGGCGGGAAGTCTGTCATCATCGGCGACAATCGAACCACGGATCGCGAGAATATTTTCCGCGCGCACGGGCGAGCTGTCGAAAGTCTCGGCGGCCGCTACATCACGGCGGAAGACGTAGGAACCGGCACCGCCGACATGGATTTTGTGAACATGGAGACCGAGCACGTTGCCGGTCTCAAGCACAAGTCGGGCGATCCGTCACCGGTTACCGCCCACGGCGTGTTTCGCGCTATTCAGGCGTCGGCAAAAAACCGGTGGGGCTCGGATGATCTCCAGGGGAAAGTCGTCACTATTCTCGGTGT
>DASROK010000048.1:0-3758 GCA_035646915.1 Gemmatimonadaceae bacterium | reverse complement strand
GCACATGGCCGGCGCCATTCTCGTGCGGTGAAAGGAAGGTTTGAGGCGGCAGACGAATGCTAGAACGGGAATGCTGAATACTGAATTCTGACAAAAAGCGTATTTAGTCAGAATTCAGCATTCAGCATTCCAGTTAGCATTCCAGTTTTCATTTCCACTCGCCAGTCATCACCCCGCGCAACGACAACGCCCACGAAATCAGCGCCGAGGTCGAGATACTCCACGCGGTAGTCGAGACGATGTGGCGTATTCTCCAGCGCGCCGTCCTTCCATGAAGCGAGTCCGCGCCAGACGCTGTCGCCTCGAGCCTTAGCAGTGCCCTCTCGCTTTACCCATATCGACAGGAAAGCCCGATCGAGCTTCTCCGCAGGAAGCGCGGCGAGCATCTCGTATTCATCCGCTGAATAACATCGCTTCGCGACCTTGAGCGCCCGCGGAACCGGACGAACCTGTTCGACGTCCACACCCACGTCGCGGTTTGCCGTTACCGCGATGATCACCATTGTCCCTGAGTGAGTGGTGTTGAACGTGAGACCGATGTCATTCGGCCGTGACAGTGTCGGCTTCCCCATTGCCACGACGCCAAAACTGATTTCACTGGGATGTCCGCCGACATAGGCAGCCAGAAGCTGACGCTGCAATGCCCGGGAAATTACATATTGTCGCACAGCCCGCTCCTCGAGCAGCGCTCCCACACGCTTTCGCTCGCTTGGAGACAAACGATCGAGCATTTCTTCCATGACGTGCTCATCGACATCGAGCGGCGCCGTCCACACATGCACCGCATCAGGCAGAAGCTCAATCGATCGCGACAATCTCTACCTCGGCTTTGTTTCCCGTCACTGTGAGCCGTGCCACGCTCGGTGAAAGATTGAATCGCTTTGGACCTGCTGCTCCGGGATTTACGACGAGTCTGCCATCCGCTCGATTGATCATCTGTCGATGCGTATGTCCGTAGACAATCACCTGCTGAGGATATGACGAAAGCAGCTTCTCCGGCGATGGACTCCCGAGCTCGTGTCCATGGCTTACGTGCACATCGATACCGCCAAGGGGCATGACAATCTCCTGAGCCAGCTCCGGATCCCCCGGATCATCGGTATTCCCGTAAACAGCGTGCACGGGCGCGATCATTCGAAGCTCATCGAGAATCTCCGGTCCGCCAACATCACCTGCGTGAAGGATCAGGCTCACGCCCTCCAGTGCTTCATGCACAGAAGCACGAAGAAGTCCGTGTGTATCGCTGATGAGACCAACGACGATGGCATCTGAGCTGTCCGGCATGCTTCCTATATTAAGTGAAGTATGTCGTGGTCACGGCTTTCACTCCGTCTCGCATCGAGGGCGATACTGCGCCCTGGACTCGCGATCGATCTGCTGCGCGTAGCGTGGCGATTCCGGTCGCGTGACTGGTATATGCGTTTTCCGTTCCTTCCCGTTCCGGACAGAACCTATGTGAGGTGGCGGATGTACACGGCATACGGGAATTACGATGCTGTGCCTCCCGCTGATGATGTCGAGAAGTACGCACGCTGGGCAGTGAGCGACCAGTGATCGCGACAGATACATCGATGAATCTCTCGCACCTCATCAAGGCACGGGCATTTGGACTTGGTTTCGATCTCGCTGGGATCGCGCGACTCGGTCCGGCAGAGACAGCGGATGCTTTCGAAGCATGGGTTGCCCGGGGATTTGCAGGTGACATGGACTACCTGCCGCGATGGGCCGACAAGCGAAGAGACACTCGGCTTCCATTCACCGGCGCAACCAGCGCCATCGTCGTCGGATTGAACTACGGCGGCACTGCGGCTTCAGGCCCCATTGCGCGGTATGCCCGCGGTGACGACTACCACGACATCATGTGGCGGATGCTCGACTCACTCCATGAGTCGATCGACGAGTCGGTGGGGCACGCTACAAGAGGCAAAAGTTACGTCGACACCGGGCCGATTCTCGAGCGTGATCTCGCTCGCCGCGCTGGACTCGGCTGGCAGGCAAAGAATACGAATCTGATCAATCCGCAGCTCGGTTCGTTTTTCTTCATCGGCGCTCTCTTCATCGAGCTCGACCTGGAGCCGGATACTCTGTTCGATGCTGATCGATGCGGAACGTGCACCCGCTGCATCGAGGCGTGTCCCACCAACGCGATTGTCGAGCCTCGCCTGCTCGATGCGACTCGCTGCATTTCCTATCTCACCATCGAGACCAAGGGCGCAATTCCGCTCGAGCTCAGAGAGAGCATCGGAGAGCTGATATACGGCTGCGACATCTGTCAGGATGTCTGCCCGTGGAATGTCTCGTTCTCGAAGGATCTCTCTGTCGATGCACTCGCGCCGAGATCTTCACTTGATAAAGATGCGCGAACACTTGCTCGCGAGATGCTCTCCATGAACGATGATGAATTTCGTGTTGTCTTCAAGGGATCTGCGATGAAGCGGGCAAAGCTTCGCGGCTTGAAACGAAATGCAGCGACCGTCCTCGGCAACATTGGAACATCGGAAGACATCGCTCTGTTGAGCCGCACCTGTGATGAATCCGAGCCGATGGTTCGCGAACATGCTGAGTGGGCAATAGCAGCAATCGTGTCCCGCTCTCTAGGCGGGAACTCCCGCCCGTGCTAGACTAGCCCTGAATCCTCTCGAACAGTTTGACTATTCCTCCGCAGTCTTCACCGGATCAGGATCTTTTCGCGCGCGTATCACGCGCGGTCGAGCCGGCGTACGACATCCAGGGTGAAATTGGCCGCGGAGGATCAGGAATTGTTTACCGCGCAATTGATCGGCGGCTCAAGCGCGCGGTGGCAATCAAGATTCTCCCGCCTGATCTCGCATTTCGATCCGACACTCGCGACAGGTTCATGCGCGAGGCAGAGACCGCTGCGCGGCTGAGTCACCCCAACATCGTTCCGATATTCAGCGTCGATGAGCGCGAGGGGCTCGCATGGTTCGTGATGGCAATCGTCGAAGGCGAAAGTCTCGGCGATCACGTGCGGACAAAGGGTGCGATGCCGGTCAACGACGTTCGCAAAATGCTCCGCGAAGTCGCGGACGCTCTCGGCTTTGCACACGAGCGTGGAGTTGTTCACCGCGACATCAAACCGGACAACATTCTGCTTGACGCCGAGAGCGGGCGCGCAATGGTCACCGATTTTGGAATTGCGCGGGCAACAACCGAGGGAGGCTCGCGACTGACTGCAACCGGCACCGCTATCGGCACACCCGCATACATGTCGCCCGAGCAGTGCGCCGGCGACAAGCAGCTCGACGGACGCAGCGATCTCTACTCACTCGGCGCAGTTGCCTACTACGCGCTCGCTGGCCAGCCCGTCTTCGACGGGCCGTCGACGCCGGTGATCATGATGAAGCACGTTACTGAAACGCCCACGCCACTCAGCCGCTACCGCTCCGGGGTTCCAGAGGATCTCGAGAGGATAGTGATGCGGCTGCTGCAGAAAGATCCGGCAGACCGGTTCAGAAACGCGAGCGAGCTGATCGCGGTCCTCGATGGCGCGCCTGTCGCGCCTCTTCCGCAAAAAACGCAAATGCCAACGCTCGGAAATTTCTCGATGCCTCCAATGCCTCCCGTGTTCGAGCCGATCCCGGGGTTCAACTCGAGAATGGCTGCGCGACAAAAGAAATTCGAGGCTCGCGCCGCGCGGCATCAGGAGAAGCGGCTCGCGTGGAGAATGATAGAGAATTCGCATCCTCTTCCGGATCGCATCCGGGCGTTCAGGCGTCACCTGGTGAGCTACCTCGGAA
>DASROK010000047.1:0-16472 GCA_035646915.1 Gemmatimonadaceae bacterium | reverse complement strand
GTCCGGAACAGTTCGACGTAATCGTGACGACGAACATGAACGGAGACATTCTCTCCGATCTGACATCCGGACTCACCGGCGGACTTGGCTTCGCACCCTCGGCGAACATCGGTAACAATGCGGCGATCTTCGAAGCAGTCCACGGATCTGCACCCGACATTGCAGGAAAGAACGTCGCGAATCCAACCGCAATCATTCTGAGCGCTGCAATGCTTCTTCGTCACATCGGCGAAGGGAAAGCCGCAAACGACATCGAGCAGGCGGTCCTCGTCACACTCGAGAGCGGAGTGCGAAGCGGAGACATGGCGGGTACGGCCAAAGCATCATCCACCACCGAATTTGCCGAGGCAATCATATCCAACCTCGGCAAAGCGTCGTCGACGAGCAGCGCGCGAGACTTCAGAGCAGTTGAGATTCCCGAATCATCTGACGACGTGCAGACGGTCGAAGTGAAGCAGCGAAAAGTCACCGGCATCGACGTATTCATCGAGAGCAAGCTCAAACCCGAAGAGCTCGGCCAGGATCTGACGGAAATAATCGGCGGTACTACACTCGCTCTTCAGATGATTGGCAATCGCGGCAACACAGTCTTCCCCGTGCCCGAAGGACAGAAGGTGACGCTCGTCGATCAGTACCGCTGCCGCTTCATGAAGCGTTCGCGGGGCGATGCGCTCACCAACGCGGAGATTCTATCGCTGCTCACGAAGATCGGCGAAGTCCACACGTGGATGCACGTCGAAAAGCTTCAGCAGTTCGACGGAGAGGATGCATTCAGCCGGACCTCCAGATGAAACTCAAAGAGTCGCACTCCTTACATTCCTCTTACGCGAAAATGGCGCGAAGCGGGGTATGATTCGTTAGCACGTCCGCACATTTACAACCCCTCCACATGTCCAGAACATTCAAACTCGCCACACTGATTGTGGCTGCATCACTCTCGTCTATCCGCCCGGCGTCTGCGCAGAATGGGCAGCCGCTCAAATACACAGGTCCCGCAACGCAGGCAGCGATAACCGCTGATGATGCCAAGACGCGGCTCTACATATTTGCTGACGACTCGATGATGGGCCGCCGCGCCGGCGACATCGGCGGTATGAAGGGGACCGCATACATCGAGCGCGAAGTTCGGCGCATGGGACTCATTCCCGCCGGCGACAACGGAACGTTCTTCCAGGCGGTGCCGCTCTACGACCGCTCGCTCGACATGAGCTCGAAACTCAGTGCCGATGCGGAAGCGCTCACATTGAACACCGACTACATCCCGCTCAGCTTTGGCGGAAAAGCCCGGGCTCTCGAGGGTGCGCAGATCATCTACGCTGGAAGCCCGGCAGACCAGGCTTCGATGATCTCACCGGAAGCTGCTGCCGGAAAAGTCGTGGCAGTTACCGGTTCGACATCGGGAATCGCACGCAGATACCCCGGCGCGATTGGGTTCATCGTGTTCAGACCCGACGCAGCCCTCGCCCAGACGCGCCGCTTTGCCATGAATCCATCGACGCTGATGCACAGCGAAGAGGACACCGCAACCACGACGATGACCCTCGTGATTCCGAACTCCGCATCAGCCAAAGTACTCGGCGTCCCAGCAGAGAATGCGCGACCAGGCACTGTTGGCAGAACACTGCACGGTGAGATCAAGTACACGATGAAAGACGTCCCCGCGCGCAACGTCGTCGGGATCATTCGCGGAAGCGATCCGAAACTCAGGAACGAATACGTTGCAATCGGCGCGCACAATGATCACCTGGGCCTTCGTCGCGCCGGGCCACTCGACACCGATTCTGTTCGCGCATTCAACCAGGCGGCCGAGCGGATCTTTGTTGCGCGGACGCATGAGCTGCCCGGTTTTCCCGGCAGCGGACTGACAGCCGAAGAGCGGGCGACGATCAAGATCAATCTCGACAGCCTCCACGCGATTCGTCCCGCCCGGCTCGATTCAGTGTATAACGGCGCTGACGATGACGGCTCGGGAAGTGTCGGCGCGCTCGAAGTTGCGGAGAAATTCGCCGCCGCGAAGGTGAAGCCGAAGCGCTCACTGATTTTCGTCTGGCATACCGGTGAAGAGGAAGATCTGTTCGGCTCGACATGGTTCACCGATCATCCGACCGTTCCGCGTGATTCAATTGTCGCTCAGCTCAACATCGACATGATCGGCCGCGGCGAAGCGACAGATCTTCCCAATGGGAATCCGGGATATCTGCAGCTCATCGGCTCACGACGCCTGTCGACCGAGCTGGGCGATATCGTCGAGGCGGTGAACAAGACATACGCGAGCCCGTTCAAGTTCGATTATCAGTATGACGCCACGGGACACCCGGAGCAGTTCTACTGCCGCAGCGATCACTACGAGTATGCGCGATACGGAATTCCTATCGTGTTCATGTCGACTGGCGGTCACGTCGATTACCACCAGATCACCGACGAGCCGCAGTACATCAACTACCCGCATCTCGCAAAGACTGCATCTCTTCTGGCTGACGTTGCGGAGCGAGTCGCAAACCTCGATCACCGGGTGGTTGTCGATAAGCCGAAGCCGGACCCCAAGGGACAATGCGTGCAATAAAAAGGTCGCCGGACACCGGACACCGGTCGCCGGACACCGGTCGCCGGACACCGGTCGCCGGACGTCGGAATATTGTGTTTGAGCACCGGCGTCCGATGACGGGCGACGGGCGACCGCATAATTTATCGCGACGCCACTCAGGAGATCGATTGCCTCCCACATATGATCGTCGGAAATTCATGTCCTACTTTGCCGGCATCGGCCTCGGCTCGACGATCATGCCCGAGCTCTTGTGGGCGAGAGCGGAGCAGGGGAATGAAATAACTGCATCGAGCATCGCTGCAGCAGAAGAGCTTGCAGGACTCAAGTTCGATGATGCCGAGCGGGCGATGATGCTCGACGGGCTCAAGACGCAGGAGGCGCGGCTCGAAGCGCTGCACAAGATCGAGCTCAATAATTCAGTGTCGCCGGCAGTCGTGTTCGATCCGCTTCCTCCGGGAAAAGTGATTCCGAGAGCCACGCGCAAAGCGATGGTGCGCTCGCCGGCGACGATGCGCTCGCTCCCCTTGTCCGATGAAGACATTGCGTTCCTGCCGATCACTGAGCTTTCCGAGTTCATTCGCCGGGGACAGCTCAAGCCCAGCAGGCTGACTGAGATCTATCTCGAGAGACTCAAGAGATACGATCCGGTTTTGCGATTCGTCATAACGCTGACTGAGGACCGTGCGCGAGCGCAGGCGAAAGTGGCGGATGCCGAAATTGCGCGCGGACATTATCGCGGGCCGCTGCATGGAATTCCGTGGGGTGCAAAAGATCTTCTTGCAGTAAAAGGGTACAAGACAACGTGGGGTGCGGGACCGTACAAGGAACAGGTCATCGATGAAGACGCGACAGTGGTCAAGCGACTCGATGAAGCGGGAGCGATTCTTCTGGCGAAGCTCACGCTTGGCGAGCTTGCGCAGGGTGACATGTGGTACGGCGGCCGCACGAGAAATCCGTGGAAAGTCGATACTGGATCGAGCGGATCATCTGCGGGTCCTGCATCAGCAACTGCTGCGGGGTGCGTTGGATTTGCCATTGGAAGTGAAACTCTCGGATCGATTTCATCTCCGTCGACAGTGTGCGGCACCACCGGGCTGCGGCCGACGTATGGGCGGGTTCCGAAAACCGGCGCAATGGCGTTGTCGTGGACAATGGACAAGCTCGGTCCCCTCTGCAGAAGCGTGGAAGATTGCGCAATGGTTCTCGATGCGATCCAGGGGCCCGATGGCAAGGACAAGAGTGCGATCGCCGCGCCGTATGCGTGGGATGCGACGCTCAATCCAAAGAAACTTCGCATTGGTTTCGTGAGGAGCGCGTTCGAGACGCCGCTCAATGATCCGAAAGATGAGAAGCGCACGCTGCATCTCTCGAAGCCCTGGGATGATCGTGCGATTGGAGTCCTTCGTGACGAGATGGGTTTGAAACTGATACCCGTCGACATTCCCGACATTCAATACGATGCAATGCGCATCATACTGACGGCCGAGGCTGCAGCTGCTTTCGATGATCTGACGAGATCGAATCGTGATGCGGAGCTCGTTCAGCAGTCGCGGTTCGACTGGGCGAATACCTTTCGCACGTCGCGATTCATTCCCGCTGTCGACTACATCAACGCGAATCGATATCGCAGCAAGGCAATCGAGGCGTGGGATGAGCTGATGAAGACGGTGGATGTGATTGTGACGCCGACGAGCGCGGCAAATCTTTCGCAGCTCGTTGCGACGAATCTTACGGGACATCCGGCTGTCATTCTGCCCAACGGATTCCGTGCGGATGGTCAACCAGTGTCACTGACCTTCCTTGGCGGATTGTTCGAGGAAGCGAAGCTTCTCGCCGTGGCGAACGCGTATCAGCGCGCGACAGGATTTCACAAAATCCATCCGGCAATTCCACCGACTCCGGCAAAATGATGGAAGTGAAGCCGGTGACGCTCGAGGGAAAGCGTGTAAGGCTCGAGCCGATGAGGTCCGATCATCTCGATGGGCTTGCTGAAGCAGGCGCGTTCGAGGAGTTATGGAAGTGGACTCGAACTTTTGCGCACACGCCCGAGTCGATGAAGGAGTATGTGGATGAAGCGTTGTCGGAATCAGCGAACGGTGCAGCGCTTCCATTCGTCACGATCGACAAGGAAACCGGGAAGGTGATCGGCAGCACGCGGTTCGCGAACTTCGACGCGGCGAACCGTCACGTCGAGATTGGCTGGACCTGGATTACCCCGTCATATCAACGGACGTATGTGAATTCAGAAGCGAAGTATCTGATGCTCACCCACGCGTTCGAGGTGTGGATGTGCGCCCGCGTCGAGCTGAAGACCGATGTGCTCAACTCGAAGTCGCGCAACGCAATGCTGCGGATGGGGGCGACCGAGGAAGGGGCGCTTAGAAAGCACGTTCTCGCGTTCAACGGCCGGTGGCGGGATACCATCTACTATAGTGTTCTCGATACCGAGTGGCCCGAGGTTAAGGCTCGGCTGAGGGGGTTTATGGAGAGGGAGGGTTAGGCGCTTCACTTTCCCGTTGATGGGAAAGGCTGGCTCGGTTAGACTCGGGTTGCCGCAAATCTGACCTACGATTTGCGGCATTCTTGCTTTCAGGGAAACACACGTTTTAATTGCGTCGGTCCGGAGCAGCGGATCTGGGATAGGATCGGTTTTCAAGAGATTGTCTTTATCGCCGGCGCGCATGCGCGGTCCCGGCGTTGAGATACGACCATAACGAGTGTTGTGGCGTAGTTGATTTAACCGAGGAGGTAGTAGATGTCCCGTTTCGTCTACGCGGGGATCACGGCTATTGCCGTGGCTTCGCTCGCCGCATGCTCTGACGCTCCCGTTTCACCGAACAAGCTCGACGCGCCTGATGACGTAGTTCTTAGCGCGAATGTCGGTGGTGGACCCGAGCAGGTGATGGCTGGCGAAGTCATCGTGAAGCTCAAGGATATGTCGGGCGTAGAGGCAGTCGCCCGTGAGCATGGACTCGCTGTTGGCGAGCGCGGCTACAGAGATGCCTTTGTCGTCATGCGCGGAAATGCGGGTGTCGAACAGGCGAATGCACGAGCACTAAAGGGTGACAGCCGCGTCGAATACGCGGAGCCGAATTACCTGCGACAGCCTACGACCATCAATACGAATCTCTGGGCTTTCTACAATCCTGGCAACAAGAACATGCTGTACACAAAGGGCCAGAACTCGGGCAAACCGATTTCCAGCAGTTATGCATCGCTTGCTGATGCGGACGAAGACAACATCGAAGGTTATGCAGCCGGCGGTTCGATCGTGACCATCGGCAGCATCGACACTGGTGTCGATTTCACGCACAGCGAGTTTGCGGCGGGACAGCTTATCGCCGGCAGAGACTGGTACAGCAATGATAACGATCCGTCGGATACCGATGGGCATGGTACGCATACCACAGGAACAATGGTGGGGCGCACTGTCGGTCTCGCTGGAGTTTCGGGTGCTGGTTCTAACGTTCGCGTATACGTGCAGCGCGTATGCGGACAGCGTGGTTGTCCCACCTCGGCCATCATCAACGCGATCAATGCTGCGGCAACGTACATCGATCCACAAGGTCACCATCTTGTGGCCGTTAACATGAGCCTTGGCGGAACCAGCGAATCGAGCGGTGAAGCGCAGGCGATTGCGACAGCAACCGCTAACGGCGTTCTGATCATTGCTTCCGCTGGCAATGACGGAAGCGGTACCGTTGCCTGCCCCGCATGCGACGTCAATGCCATTTCGGTCATGTCGACCAACTGGCGCGATGCGAAGGCTTCGTACTCGCAGTATGGATCCGGACTCGATATCGCAGCGCCCGGTGGTGAATGCTATTCGAACACGACGCCTGATGGGTGTATCTACAGCTCTTATAAGGGTGGCGGATACGCATGGCTGCAGGGGACGTCGATGGCCGCACCGCAGGTTACTGGTACGGCTGGCATCGTTGCCTCAAAAGCGGGTGTGCGGGGAAGCGATCTGAGAACCCGACTGATCTCATCGGGCGATACCGGTGGAAGCTACGGAACTTACGGCGTGCGCCGGCTCAACAGCTATCGTGCTGTTACTGGAAACTCGCTGTCAGGCGGACTGTAAGTTTTCTCCTGAGTGAAAACGGGCTCCTTCGGGAGCCCGTTTTTTTTTCGTAAATTCTCAGGCATGACAAATCCCGCCACACATTACCGCTGGGACGACATCCCGCGAGAAAAAGTGAACGACATGCTCGACCGCAAGCTCATCACCGGCGACCGGATGATGATCGCGCACGTCTATCTCAAGAAAGACTGCGTGGTGCCGAAACATTCGCACGAGAACGAGCAGCTCACCTACATACTCGAGGGCGCTCTGCTCTTCACACTCGGCGAAGAGCAGAACATCGAAGTCGCGGTGAGCGCCGGAGAAGTGCTGCACATTCCATCGAATCTTCCGCACAAGGCAGTCGCGCTCGAAGACACGCTCGACGTCGATGTCTTCAGTCCTCCACGACAGGACTGGCTCGACAAGTCCGACGCATACCTCAGGAAATAACAGTGGATCTTGGACTGCGCGGGAAAGTCGCGCTCGTCGTTGCATCGAGCAAAGGACTTGGCCGGGCAATAGCGGAAGAGCTCGCGATCGAAGGCGCGAGCATCGCGATGTGTGCGCGTGGTGAAGACGATCTGAACCGCGCGCGCGACGAGATCGCGACCCGTCACAGTGCCAACGTGCTTGCGATTGCCGGTGATGTTTCCAACCAGGATGATGCCGAGCGGATCGCTCTGACCGCGCTGAAACATTTTGACCACGTTGACATTCTTGTAACAAATGCAGGTGGCCCGCCCAGTGCGAAGTTCGAGTCGCTCACTCCCGATATGTGGCAGAAGACTGTCGATCAGACTTTGATGAGCGCGATCAACCTCACTCGCGTCCTTCTCCCGCAAATGCGCGAGCGAAAATGGGGACGCGTGATCAACATCACTTCGATTACCGTGAAACAGCCGGTTGACGGACTAATGCTTTCGAACAGCATTCGTGCAGCCGTGACAGGATTCGCGCGAACGCTCGCAAACGAAGTGGCGCGGGACGGCATCACGGTGAACAACATTCTTCCCGGTTACACGCGGACGCAGCGCGTAGAACAGCTCGCGGACGCAATCGCGGAAAGAGAGAGAATTTCAGCGGACGATGCTCGCGCCAGATGGGAAGCCGAGATTCCAATGGCACGGCTCGGCGAGCCGCGCGAATTTGCTGCCCTTGCAGCATTTCTAGCATCGGACCGCGCGTCATACATCACTGGTACTTCCATCACCGTCGACGGCGGCTGGGCGCGGGGACTCCTGTAGTCCCGGACTCTTGCAAAATGCAAGACTTTCATGCAGCAAAATCCTTTGGAAAAACAGATGCACGAGTTGTACATTGGCTTGTCCGGTCCCCTCTCTACCCGGCCGGACTTTCCTTCACCAAATGCATGCAGCGAACAGACGTGAACGCCAGTGATACTTCGGCGCGACCGCCGACGCCGTACGACACTCTTCCTGAGGAGTCGTTCGACCGCATAGCACGCCTTGCGGCCGCGGCACTGCGCGCTCCTGTCGCGATCGTATCACTGCTCGATGACGACCGTCACGTTGTGAAAAGCAGCGTCGGTCTCACGGGACGCTCGCGTGTGTGGAGAAAAGTCCCGCTGGCACTGCGCTACTCGCGCCAGGTTGTGTCATCGGGCCGTCCTGTTTTCATGGGCAACAACGCGGAATCGAAAACACCGGACGGTGTTGCGTATGCTGTCGCGCCGATCATGATGACTGACGGTCACGTGATTGGAACCATTGCGGTAGTCGACACTCTTCCGCACGGCTGGACTCACACCGAAGTGACATCGCTGATGGATGTTGCATCGATGCTCGTCACCGAGCTCGAGCTTCGCAGTGATCTCTCGCTCAGGAGGCAGACTCAGGAGCACCTGCTCTACAGCACACTTCACGATGCGCTCACCGGGCTTCCGAACAGATCCCTGTTCACTGAACGGCTGCGACATGCAATGCGCAGGGCAGCGCGTCACCCTGACGATCTCTTCGCCGTGCTGTTCCTCGACCTCGACAGGTTCAAGGACATCAACGACAATCTCGGTCACTTCGCCGGTGACGAGCTCCTGCGCGCCGTCGCACGGCGACTCGAAGCCTGCATTCGTCCCGAAGACACAGTCGCGCGTCTCTCGGGTGACGAGTTTGCAATTCTCCTCGAGAGCATCACTGACACAAGCGATGCAGGTCGAGTAGCCGAGCGTATCGAAGAAGCGCTTTCATTCCCGATCAATCTTGCAGGCGCAGAAGTGACGACGTCGGCCAGCATGGGAATTGTGACGAGCTCGATGGCACACGACCAGCCGGAGCAGCTGCTCCGAAGCGCGGACATGGCGATGTACCGCGCAAAAGCGGCAGGACGCGCCCGTTACGAGATGTTCGATCGTGCGATGCACACCGATGCACTCGAGCGACTCCGGCTTGAAACTGACCTGCGGCGGGCAGTTGAGCTCGGAGAATTCCTGCTGCATTATCAGCCGCTCGTCTCTCTCCGGACAGGTCGGGTGACGGGCCTTGAAGCGCTCGTGCGGTGGCAGCATCCGGACAAGGGTCTCGTACCTCCTGCTGATTTCATCATGATCGCGGAAGAAACGGGACTCATCGTTCCAATTGGAAAGTGGGTTCTGTTCGAGGCGTGCAACCAGATCAAGGAATGGCAGGCAGCACATCCGCGCGACGAGCCGCTCACGATCGGAGTGAATCTCTCGGTCAAGCAGTTCTCGCAGCCCGACCTAATCGACCAGATTCGCTCCGCGCTCGAAGTGACCGGGGCGCCGGCTGCATCGCTTCGTCTCGAGATCACGGAATCGGCAATCATCGACAAGGGACGGGCCGCGGTCTCGATTCTGTCCCGAATTCGCGAGCTTGGAGTGCAGGTGTACCTCGACGATTTCGGAACGGGGTACTCTTCGCTCAGTTACCTGCACGGTCTGCCGATCGACGCGATCAAGATCGATCGCGCTTTTGTCAGCAGCATGGACACAGACGACAAACACCGGCGGCTGGTGCGTACGATTCTTACACTCGCTGAGATTGTGGGAGTGCGTGCGGAGGCTGAAGGGATCAGCACATCGGAGCAGCTCCGCGAGCTGCGGTCACTGAACTGCGAGCAGGGTCAGGGGTACCTTTTCTCCGCCCCTATTCCTAAAGAAGCGGTGGATGAAGTACTCAGAGCGAATCCCGTCTGGTAGGTTTAGAACCAGAACGGCGTTACCGGGTACCGGACAACCATAACGGCGCGGGATCAGGTATTAGACAAGCGCGATGAAAAAACTTCTTCTGCTCCTGTTTGTCGTTGTTCCGCGGCTCGCGTTCGCGCAGCAATTCATTTCCGACTCCGCACTGCGGGCCATCGTTCAGGAGCGGGTCGCGACCAAACGCACCATGGGGATTGTCGTCGCGGTTCTGGAGAAAGGGAAACCGCCGCGAATTAAGACTGCAGGAGTTTCGGGAATTTCCGGTGTTTCTCTCGACGGCAATACGGTGTTCGAGATTGGGTCGATAACGAAAGCGTTCACCGGCGCACTGCTCGCCGACATGGTCTCGCGCGGAGAGGTAAAACTCGAAGATCCCGTTTCGAAGTATCTGCCGGGCACCGTCAAGGTCCCATCGCGAAACGGAAAGCAGATCACGCTCCTCGATCTCGCGACCCAGAGCTCGGGGCTTCCGCGCCTGCCGAACAACATGCATCCCGCGGACTTCAACAATCCGTATGCCGACTACTCAGTGCAGCAGCTGTACGATTTTCTTTCGGGCTACACACTGACGCGTGATCCGGGAGCACAATACGAGTACTCGAACCTCGGGGTCGGATTACTCGGACACGTCCTGGCGCTCAAGGCTGGCAAGAGTTACGAAGAGATCCTCAGGGAGCGAATTCTCGATCCACTCGGCATGAACGATACGCGCATCGAGCTGACACCATCGATGAAGCAGCGGATGGCACAGGGGTTCGATGCGCAGGGAACGCCGACACACACGTGGGATCTTCCGACACTGGCGGGCGCGGGAGCGCTGAAGTCGACCGCTAACGACATGCTCAAGTTTCTCGCAGCAAACCTGGACTCGACGTCGACGTCTGTCGGAAAAGCGTTGGCGTTTGCCAAGGTTGCGCGACATGATGCAGACCGTCCGGGCAACAGCATCGGGCTCGCGTGGCACATCGTCGACGTGTTTGGAACGAGAGCGATATGGCACAATGGCGGGACGGGCGGATTCAGGACTTTCATCGGGATGGATGACGTCCGGCATCGCGGTGTGATTGTTCTCACGAATTCCATCAACACGCCGGATGACATAGGCTTCCACGTGCTCGAGCCCAAGGTCCAGCTCGCTGCCGCTCCCGGACAGGGGAAGCAGCGCACGGAAATCGCAGTCGATGGCTCGAAGCTCGAGCGGCTGACCGGCGTGTACCAGCTTGCGCCCGATTTTCAGCTGACAGTCACGCGGGAGGGGATGTCGCTGTTCGCGCAGGCCACGGGTCAGCCTAAATTTCCCTTGTTCGCGGAAGCCGAAACCGAATTTTTCCTGAAAGTTGTCGATGCACAGATCAGTTTCGTAAAGGATCCCGACGGAAGGTTCAACTCGCTCGTTCTTCATCAGGGCGGAGCGAACATTCCAGGAAAGCGAGTGAAGTAAAATGCGATTGTCTTTCGTGAGTGGAATGCTTCTCTTTTCCGCAGCCTGCGCTCCGCATCGTGCGCCGGTTGTGTTCGACCTCCGTGTTGCCCCCGAATCCGAGGCCACACCCCTTGAGTTGCCGCGCGCGACTGCGATCGAGTACTCGCCGGTGTCGACAGCGTCCGCCGCGATACTCGGCTGCGATGCAGCTAATTCGTCTCCGGCGTGCAATGTTGCTCCTCCCACCGCTGAAGAAGATTCCGCCTTTCAGGCAGAGGGAGTTCGCCTCACTTTCCACGCCGATGCGCGGTGCCGCAAGCTTGGGGCTGCGATAATGGCGAACGAATCGAGCGTCAGGATGTACCGCAAAGCGGTAGTCCGCTGGTCCAGGGGGCAAACGATGTACGGTGTGGGGCACGCATACGAGCTCGGCGATATGTGGATGGTCCGCATTGCGCGAAGCATCGACGACCTGAATCAGCGAACACTCGAGGAAAAAACGCGGACACTGAGGCACGAGATGTCGCACACCATTGGCGCGACTGAAAGCTCGGCACTCGGTTGGAGCGCTGAGGATTACGCATCGCGCTGTGCGTAAGAAGACCGCTGTGGAACCGCCGACGGATTTTCTCGCCTCGCCTGACGCGGCCGCGGTGGCTCGCGCGCTTTTCGATCAGTCTCCGTTCAGCACCGTCATCTATGATGCTGAAGGTCATCCCCTCGCAGTAAATGATGCGTTCGTTACGCTCTGGGGACTGGGGATCGATTCGGTCCCTGCCGAATATTCCGTGCTCAAAGATCCGGAGCTCGAGGAGCAAGGTGTGATTCCCGAGATAATGCGCGCTTTTCAGGGCGAGACCGTAATCACACCACCCGTCCGCTATGACATGTCACGAATAGCGGGGCCGGGCAACGGAAAAATCCTCTGGACGCAGGGACACTTTTTCCCCGTGCGCGATGAACAGGGGAACGTTACGCATGTAATTCTCAAGCACATCGATCTCACCGCGCAGATGAGCATTCAGCAGGAGCTGAGCGCAAGTGAGGAGCGCCTGCGACTTGCAACACACGCCGCGGGCATCGGAACGTGGGACTATGACGTGCTGACGGACACGCTCCTGTGGGACGAGCGCTGCAGGAAAGCCTTCGGACTGACGCCCGAATCACCGGCGAACGATGAAGTCTTCCATCGCGTAATCCATCCGGCTGACACCCCGCGTGTCGATTCTGCAGTTGCATCAGCGATGAATCCCGATGGCGATGGCACATATGACATCGAGTACAGAACAGTGGGAGAGGACGGAGTTCTCCGCTGGATTCACGCTGTCGGGCGCGTTGTATTCGATTCATCTCAGGGAATCAGAAAACCCGTTCGATTCATTGGGACTGTCGCCGATGTGAGTGAGCGCATGTCCCTTCTGCAGGCGGAGCGTGACGCGCGCGCGGAAGCTGAGGATGCGAGGCAGCGGGCCGAAGAGGCAAACCGGGCGAAGTCCGATTTTCTGGCGAAGATGAGTCACGAGCTTCGCACGCCACTGAACGCGATTGGCGGGCATGCCGAGCTGATCGAGCTGGGCGTGCATGGTCAGGTGACGCCGGAGCAGTCTTCCGCACTGGAGAGAATCAGGAAAAACGAGCGCCACCTTCTGGTGCTGATCAACGATATCCTCGACTTCACCAAGCTCGAGGCGGGTGTCGTACGATTGGAGCTATGCACGCTGAAGGTTGCAGATATCATCGCGAGTCTCGAGCCACTCATCGGGCCACTATTCAGCGCGAAGGGGGTGAAATACAGCGTCAACGCCTGCGATGACGTTCTCGAGGCTCGCGGTGATTCAGAGCGCGTGGTGCAGATCTGCCTGAATCTTCTTTCGAACGCGCTCAAGGCAACGCCGCAGGGCGGTGAAGTTTCTGTTTCGTGCGAAAGACGTTACGGGATGATTGCGATTCAGGTTGCCGATACCGGGATTGGAATTCCCGAGGAGCGGCTCGAATCGGTTTTCAGTCCTTTCACGCAGCTTGGCCGCGCGCTGAACAGCCCGAACACCGGAGTTGGACTTGGTCTCGCCATCAGCCGCGAGCTCGCTCGGGCAATGGGAGGAGATGTCACCGTCGCCAGCGAGCTGAACGTTGGATCGAAATTCACTCTCACGTTGCCGGCGGTCTGATCTCAACTACGGGTGGTCTAAAGACGAAGAAGTAATGGAAGACGTGGAAGACAAATTTTCTGGTTTAGGAAAAAATCAATACAAGAAAGTAGTTCTTCCACGTCTTCCATTACTTCCTCGTCTTCCACAATTCCGCGTAGTGTAAGGGTTTTGAACGGAAACCTGCACAGCCGATGTTTTGCTGATAAATCAACATTAATCTCCGGGTTGTCTCTCCTAACCGGTGATCTATGCGCTCGGCCCTCATACTTTCGTTCATACTCGCTCCCGCAATAGCGATTGCGCAGAACGCGCCTCGCACTGATTCAGCTGCATCGCGCCGGGTTGCGCAGGCCGTTCGGCGCACCGGTCCCATAACGATCGACGGAAAGCTCGACGACGCAGCGTGGAGCGCTGCTCAGCCAACGTCGGGTTTTACACAGAGCTATCCGGCACCGGGTGCTTCGCCAGTCGATCCGACTGAAGTGCGCGTGCTGTACGATGATCAGGCGCTCTATGTCGCAATCCGCATGCATGACTCGCATCCTGATTCTATTGCGGCGCAGCTTGCGCGCCGTGATGCGACGGGCATCTACTCTGACTGGGTTCATCTGATCATCGATTCCTATCGCGACCGCAGGACTGCGTTTCGATTTTCAGTCAATCCAAAGGGTGTAAAGAAAGACGTCTACACCTCGGATGATGGAGCCGAAGACGCCAACTGGGATGCAGTGTGGGATGTCGCGACTCTCGTCGACTCCGGCGGATGGAATGCGGAGTATCGAATTCCGCTCTCGCAGATTCGATTCGGAGGCGCAGCGAAAGGAGCGGAGCGCATCTGGGGATTCCAGGTCATGCGCGACATCGCTCGCCGGCAGGGACGCGACTCATGGTCGCCGTGGGATCGTCGTATGGGAGCTGGATTCGTCTCGCGATTCGGTGATCTTCGCGGACTCGTCGACATTCCGCAGCCAAGCCGTCTCGAGGTTCTGCCGTATGTAAGCGCAAAGGCTACACGCGCGCCCGGTGATGCAAACGATCCGTTCTTCAACAAGACTGACTTCAAGCCGAACATTGGCGGCGACCTCAAGTACGGATTGCCCGGCGGACTCACGTTGTCAGCGACCGTGAATCCCGATTTCGGTCAGGTTGAAGTCGATCCGTCAGTCGTGAACCTCACTGCGTTCGAGACATTCTTCCCCGAGAAGAGACCGTTCTTCCTCGAAGGAGCCGATGTTTTCAACTTCGGCCAGGTTCGCACGTTCAACGACTACGGCTCGCAGCGGTATTTCTATTCGCGCCGAATTGGACGTTCTCCGCAGCTCTTCCCGAACGTCGATGGACTTGTGTTCGCTGATGTACCTAACGAGACGACGATCGCGGCAGCAGCAAAGGTTTCCGGGAAGACTCGGGGATGGACGCTCGGCATCATCGACGGCGTAACGCCTGAAGAGAAAGCTGATATCGAGCTCGAAAATGGTGATCGCTCATCGAGTCCTGTCGAGCCGTTCACGAATTACTTCGCGGGCAGAGCCAAGCGTGATTTCCGCAACGGGCAAAGCGTGGTTGGCGGCATGGTCACCTCCACTGTTCGTAATGTTGACGATGATGCATTCAATCCTCTCCTGCGGCGGAGTGCGACGTTTGGCGGGCTTGACTGGGAGCATTCGTTCGCAAATCGTGCATGGGTGACGAGCGGATATTTTGCCGGCAGTCATGTCACCGGCAGCAAGGAAGCGATCGCGTCGACGCAGCTCAACAGCTCTCACTATTATCAGCGTCCCGATGCAGACTACATCGAGTTCAATCCGGATCGAACGTCACTCGACGGGCACATCGGTGAAGTAGCGCTGGAGAAGAATGGCGGTCTGCACGGCTCGCTTGCGTACAAGGAAGTAAGCCCGGGGCTGGAGCTGAATGACATGGGCTTTCAGGGCCGCGGTGATTATCGCGCGCTATCGATCCTGAATGGATACCAGCAGGACAAAGCTGGAAAGAATTTCCGCGATTACCTGGTTTACTGGTACGCGAATCAGACCTGGAATTTCGGCGGTACCTCGATTCTTCGCTCGATTGCGGGAGGGCTTCAGGGGACGCTCACGAATTTCTGGTATACAGGCATCAACTGGGGTTATAACCCGACTTACTATAGCGACCGGTTTACGCGCGGCGGACCTGAAGCGCTTGTGCCATCAGGCGGGTACGTCGGATTCGACGTGACGTCCGACAGCCGCAAGCCAGTGGTTCTCGGCGGTGGATTCCAGTATTCCTCCGATGAGTCAGGCTCGAGATCGCCGTCTGCGTACTTCAACCTCAGCTGGCGTCCTACGTCATCGGTGAGCATTCGCTTCAATCCAAACTGGAGCGGCGGAATGCAGACCGGCCAGTTCGTTCGAAGCGTCAGTGATCCACTCGCTGAAAGCACGTTCGGCAGGCGGTATGTATTTGCGAACATTCATCAGACGACGATCGCGATGGACACCCGCGTGGAGTGGACGTTCACTCCGACATTGAGTCTCCAGATGTACGCACAGCCGTTTGTTGCGACGGGCCGTTACGATGAGTTCAAGGAATTCGAGACGCCGCGCACTTACGACTTCGCGGTGTATGGCCGCGATCGCGGAACGATCACGAAGAATCCATCGGGATCGTACACTGTCGATCCAGATGGAGCTGGTGCAGCAACGGCGTTCCAGATTGGGGATCCGAACTTCAACGTTCGCAATCTTCGTGGAAACGCAGTGGTTCGATGGGAGTATCGTCCCGGCTCGGCGCTGTTCTTCGTGTGGCAGCAGGAGCGCAGCGGCTTCGCGCCGATCGGCGATTTCCGGGCCTCGCGCGATATCGGGGACATCTTCAATACCATCCCAACCAACGTTTTCCTGATCAAAGCAACATACTGGCTTGGACGTTAGGCCAAAAAAAAAGCAGTCAGAAGTCGCAAGAAGCACAGTCGTTAGTCGTTAGACTGGACCTGCCCCGATTTAGTGGACACGGGATCTAAGCCACACTTCGTCGTTTGAGCAATTCAATTTCGTAGCTGGCGGGGGGTAGATAGCCAAGAGTCTGGTGTCGACGCTTGTGATTGTACCAGTCGACGTACTCCGCTA
>DASROK010000046.1:0-3629 GCA_035646915.1 Gemmatimonadaceae bacterium | reverse complement strand
TTGCCAGAAGACTGATCAGTCTTTCTTCGAGACGCTTTGCATTCGCGACGCGCGCGGAGATGTCGACATACTCCTCGCCGACATCCTCCACGTTGGTGTTCACCGACTCGACCTTGCCGATTCCGTTGAGCCCGCCCACTGCCTGGTCGTATTTCGCTGCAGGAATCTTAAGCTCAAGCGTTGCGCTCCTCACCTGGTCGTGGCCGCCAGCGATCGAAGAGTTCGCGATATAGCCGCCGAGTTGCGCTGCCATCTGCCGCACTTTCATGATCGCCGGATCGAGCTTGTCCACCTCGATAGAAGCAGCACCGGTCCGGATCAGCATACTCGAGGTAACGTCCGACGCAGTGCCGGCTGTTGCTGCCCGGGCTGAGATTCCCGGCGTCGCCGGGGCGTTTTGCATCATGTCGACCATGGCAGTACCGGCCACTTTGCTTTGCACCTCTACTGGAGGCGGTGCAGCTGACGCAGCCATGTCGGCCGAGCCTGTGAGTCCCTCTGATCTTTCTGGTTGTGTCCCTTTGCACGCGAACAACAACGTGACGGCAGCCACCGTCATCGTGGTCATTTTCATTTTGTCGCTTCTTGCTGGAGTCACTCATGAGACGTGCGTGTAAACAGAACTTGCACACGTCTTTGACTCCAGTTGCTTGCGACTGTGCTTCTAGTGACTTCTGACTGCTTTTTTCTGGGCAGGCCGCAAGAGTGCTGGTACTGTCGAAGGAGGCGTGAGAATCCGTCTCTCTCCCACCTGCTGTCTCCACATCGCATAGTAGAGTCCCATCGTCGCCAGCAGTTCCTCATGGCGACCGGATTCCACAATGCGTCCACGTTCGAGAACGTAAATGCAGTCGGCATGCATCACCGTCGACAAGCGGTGCGCGATCAGGATTGTCATCACTGCACGATCACTCGCCACGTCACGCATTGTGCGGCTGATCTCTTCCTCAGTAAGCGAGTCCAGTGATGACGTTGCCTCGTCGAACACCAGCAGGTGAGGATTGCGAAGCAGTGCACGAGCGATCGACAGTCTCTGCTTCTCGCCGCCGGAAACCTTTACTCCACCTTCGCCGATGACAGTATCGAGACCCTTGTCAGCTCGAGCCAGCAGCGTATGCGCTGCGGCTTTCTGTAAAACATCCAGGCACTCAGCATCGGTTGCATCCGGCCGAACGAAAAGAAGATTCTCGCGAATGGTGCCCGAAAACAGCTGCGCGTCCTGAGTGACAAACCCAATCCTCTCCCGCAGCCTGTCGAGATCGATGACGTCACTCGGCAAGCTATTGTAGAAAATCTGGCCCTGCTTCGGCGGATAAAGACCGACCAGAAGCTTTACCAGTGTCGTCTTTCCCGCACCTGAAGGACCAACGAACGCAATAGTATCACCTCTCTTCACCTTGAACGAAATGCCTGTCAGTGCAGGAGTCGTCGCCGACTGATGCTGGAAAGTCACATCGCGAAACTCGAGAGTCTCCAGATTCTCAACGGGTACAGGATCCCGAGGCTTGGGATCCTTCGGTATCGCGAGAATGTCACGAAAGTTCTGAAGGGACACCTCCGTCTCGCGATATGTGTTGATGATGTTGCCGAGCTCCTGGAGTGGTCCGAAGATGAAGAACGAGTAGATGAGAAGAGAGAAGAACTGCCCGACTGTGATCTTCTGCGTGAAGATGAGATACAGCATCAGGAACAGAATGCACGTTCGCAGCAGATTCACGAACGTTCCCTGAATAAAGCTGAGGCTTCGCAGGTATCTCACTTTCTTCAGCTCGAGCTTGAGGATCTTGTCCGTCGTCGCGTTCAGGCGAAGAACCTCCTGCTCAGCTAACCCAAGACTCTTCACCAGCTCGATGTTCCTCAGCGATTCGGTTGTCGATCCTGCAAGTGCTGTCGTCTCGGCGACAATTTCCTTTTGAATGATCTTGATTCTCTTGCTCAACACTGAGCTGAGAATGCCGAGTAGCGGCACCGTGAGGAGAAACGCCGGCGCAATCACCCAGTGGACGTTGAATGCGTAGATCATGACGAACACCACGCCGACCAGTGTCGTGAACAGCATGTTGATCGACAGAGTGATGAACTTCTCTACGTCGCTCCGGACTTTCTGCAGCTTTCCCAGAGTCTCGCCGCTGCGCTGATCCTCGAAGACCGAATAAGGAAGCTCCAGCGAATGCCGTATCCCGTCAGAGTACATCTCGGCGCCAAGTCTCTGCACGATGACGTTGACGAAGTAGTCCTGGAAATTCTTGGCAACTCTCGAGACGAATGCGACGCCAACGGCAGCCGCAAGCAGCACTGATACGCCCCTGATGAACTGCTGTGTTGTGTAATCCTTGTATCGGGTGGCGTACGAATCGATGACGTGGCGAAAAATGAGCGGATCGAGCAGCGAGAAGATCTGGTTTGTCGCCGCAAGGAGCAGGGCAAGCACTACGTACGACGAGTACTTCCTTAAGTATCCGTACAGAATATCCATCAAATCCTCGGCCTTTCCCTCTGTTAACTCTCGCGTCGGCCGAAGGCCGCTCTGCTACCTCGCGCCGCGGAGGCGCCGAGAAAGCCACTCGGCAAGTAAAAAGAGACCGAGCGCCGACGCAAGCAACCATAATGACATCGACCTTGCATTGGATGCCGGGGACGTGCCTGCTTGCGACGCGGGGCCGAGCGCGTCAACGAGTCGCGCTATCGGTGCATTGTCACTCGCAACAGGAGCTCCGCGCACCACTGGAGCGTAAGCGACACTCGCAACGGCCCTGGTCCACCATTCTCGATGCTCTGACGGCGACCTGTCACCACCGCTCATCCGCCATCGCCACGTTTCGAGATATCCTTCCTGAAGCACGCGTCCCTGATTGTGCCGTCGCGCTGCAGTCGTGGTGATTCCATCCGCCGATTCCAGTCGAATCGCATCCGGCTTGATCACCGCAATCGGTACAACCGAGAGCGATTTGCGGGTCAGCGATCCCGGCTCGGTCTCGAGCACTGATGGCGTTTGAACATTGCCGGTCGTTCCTGCACGCAATGCCGAAAATGCTTCGAGGGACCCCGCGGATCCCGCGAGTACGAGTCCGCCACCAGAGCTCACGTACCGACTGACATCGGATGCTCTCAACGCTGCTGTCCCGTCCAGCGCGATTACGGCAGAGTATCTGGAAGTGTCGATCGGAGCGAGAGCTCCCTGAGTGACCGCAACCGATGGCGCAACGCGAATTTCCGCATCTACTCGCCAGCCCTCTTCTTCGAGTGCAGCAGTCACGAATTTCGATTCCCACCCTGCGCTTCCAATCACCAGAACCCGACCGATTCTGATTGAATCTACAGGATCTGCTGTTGCCTTTGTCACGCCGACTGCTGCGACAAGATTGCCGCTCGCAACGGGTATGTCGAAGCTCGCGCCACCGGCGTGCGCATTTGCTCCTTCGATCAAGCCGAGATTGTCCTCGATGCTCACACGATTCGAATTGGGTGCCGCTGCCAGTGCGCGTATCCCTCCGCGCGGCGATGCAACTGGCTGCGCAGCGATGGCAATTGCCGGAAGATTCCCATTCCATTGAACACGGGTTCCGGAATGGCCGACGGCGCGCATCCAGTCTCTCTCCATCCGACCTGGAGCGCTGTCGAGCCGAATC
>DASROK010000045.1:0-2451 GCA_035646915.1 Gemmatimonadaceae bacterium | reverse complement strand
AAACCTCTCGAGCCACGCGGCTTTGCATTGCAAATGCGCGTGAACCTCGAAACTATGCTGCCGGACGGAAATGCTCTTCCTTCAAGCGGCACAATCACTGCCTACGTTCCGCCGTCAGGACCGGGTGTGCGCGTGGACGGCTGCGGTTACTCCGGTTACCAAACGAGCACAAGTTTTGATTCGCTCCTCGCAAAGCTGATTGTGCATTCACCGTCCACTGATTACATCGACGTAATACGGCGTGGGCGAAGAGCGCTCTCGGAATTCCAAATTGAAGGTGTCGGCACAAATCTCAGCTTTCTCGCGGCGCTGCTTGGCCATCCCGATGTCGAGACAAATAGAGTATCTACGCAATGGTTAGACACACACGCGGCTGAACTTATCAGCCATACCTCATCCGCAGCGCCGGATGAAGGTGCGGGAGGTGAATTCGCCGTATGCGCCCCAATGCAGGCGCTCGTAGTCTCCATCGACGTAAAGGCGGGCGATCGCGTGAGCTCGGGCCAGACTGTGGCTGTGCTCGAAGCAATGAAGATGGAGCATGTCGTCACTGCTACAGTGAGTGGAATCGTTCGTTTGGTCGCCGCCACAAAAGGCGAAGTTATGGCAGCGGGCCAGCCGCTCGTATTCATCGAGCCAACGGAAGTTGATGAGCAGACCTTAGCGACGAAGGAAGAACTCAGCCCCGATGCAATTCGCCCGGATCTCTCCGAGGTGATGGAGCGACACGCTCTGACCCTTGATGCGTCGCGAGCCGACGCAGTCGCGCGCCGTCACAAGCTGGGCTTCAGAACCGCGAGAGAGAACGTTGAGGATCTGTGCGATCCTGGCAGCTTTATCGAGTATGGCGCCCTCACGATCGCAGCGCAGCGCAGTCGTCGGCCTCTTGATGAGCTGATCCGTGCAACTCCTGCCGATGGTTTGGTCGCGGGCCTTGGAACAATCAACGCAACGTTATTCGGACAAGAGAAGGGTTCGTGCATGGTCATCGCTTATGACTACACCGTACTTGCAGGGACGCAAGGCACGATGAACCACAAGAAGCAGGATCGGATGTTCCATCTTGCAGAGAAACTGAAGCGCCCGCTCGTGCTCTTCGCTGAGGGCGGTGGTGGCCGGCCCGGTGATACGGACAAGGCTGATATCGCTGTTGCGGCTCTCGACATCGAGACGTTTCAGTCCTTCGCGCGACTGAGCGGGCTTGTTCCGCTCATCGGCATCGTGAATGGCCGTTGCTTCGCAGGCAACGCGGCACTGCTCGGATGTTGCGACGTGATCCTTGCTACGGAAAGCGCGACGATCGGAATGGGCGGCCCTGCAATGATCGAAGGGGGCGGTCTTGGTGTTTATCAACCAGAAGAAGTAGGCCCGGTGAGTGTTCAGGCGCCTAACGGCGTGATTGACGTTGTAGTTCGCGACGAGGCCGAAGCCGTAGCGATCGCGAAGCGCTACCTTGGGTACTTTCAGGGATCCGTTACTGAATGGAGCTGCGATGATCAACGTGGCCTGCGCAGATTGATTCCCGAAAACAGGCTGCGAGTTTATGACGTGCGCGAAGTAATTCGAACACTGGCCGATACCGGTTCGATTCTTGAACTTCGCCCAAGTTTTGGACTGGGTTTGATTACAGCTCTCATAAGGATCGAAGGTCGAGCTATCGGTTTGATTGCGAATAACCCAATGCACCAGGCTGGAGCCATCGACGCTGACGAAGCAGATAAGGCGGCTCGATTCGTACAGCTTTGTGATGCATTCGATCTTCCGATTCTTTCGCTCTGCGACACGCCAGGATTCATGGTGGGTCCCGAAGCAGAGCGGGCGGCGCTGGTAAGGCGCTGCTGCAGGATGTTTGTCAACGGAGCGAATATTACCGTCCCCTATTTCACCGTGGTGCTTCGCAAGGGCTATGGGCTTGGCGCTCAGGCAATGGCGGGTGGATGGTTTCATTCACCGATCTTCATTGTTTCGTGGCCAACGGGCGAGTTTGGCGGAATGGGACTTGAGGGCGCGGTACGTCTCGGCTTCCGCAAAGAGCTGGAAGCGATCAGCGACCCGGCTGAACGAGAGAAGGAGTTCCGGCGCCGTGTCGAAGAAATGTACGCGCGAGGCAAAGCACTCAATACCGCGTCGGTTTTGGAGATCGACAATGTGATTGATCCCGCAGAGACGCGAGGATGGATTGTACGCGGGCTGCGCACCGTGCCTGCGAGTGCGCGCACCGGAAAGAAACGAACTCACATTGAGACCTGGTGATGGAGAGTCCGCAATGCGAAAGGATTAGCCGGGCAGCGGCGAACGTCTGTTAGCCACGGGTGAGCGAAGCGAACCCGTGGAATGGGTTGAAGACAAGGCGAGCCTGCGAAGCAGGCGGCAGACGATTTCCCTGCCGCCCGCGTTGCGGGCTCGAATGTGAATTGTCGATTTCACCCCGCGCTCGCTTCGCTCGCACGG
>DASROK010000044.1:0-6031 GCA_035646915.1 Gemmatimonadaceae bacterium | reverse complement strand
GAACGGTTCAGACATGCGCGGGCAGGCTTTGAGAGCAGAGCTCAATAATGATCACGACCCGTTGAACTTTACGTTTCAGAGAGGCGAAGACTGGAAATCGGTTTACTCGGATTTTCGGCCGGATAGCTTCACACTTGAAGTCTTTACACGAAGGGACGGCCAATGGTTTTCTTACCTTCGCACAGTCCATAAGCGTGCACGGTGAGGGTGTGTTGGGGGGTGAGTTTCATCCGGCAAAGTACGAAGCGCGAGCGGTGGATCAGTTTGAAGCGTCTCGCACGACACGAGCCAGGAAGCCACCTGCAGTTCCGAATATGCCTCCGGGGATTGAGAGCATAAGCGGGAACGTCACTGCCTCACTGCAACCCGCCGCTTGCAGCGACTGCGGCCATCAACTCGGCATCATGACTGAGAGCGAGCAATATCATCATGCCGAAGATGACCAACGGTGCGATCATTATTGAGATGATTGTACCGACAAGTGTTCCTGACAAAGGGTCCTCTGAACGCCACGATGCAAGAAATCCGGCGACTGTAAGAATTGCGGCCGACGTGAACGTGGAGATCGCCGCGCGCGTAGCGAATTCCGTCGTTGGAACCAGCCAGTCGAACGCGGTTCGCCCAATGATTGCGACGAATAGAAGCAGCGCTGGCGCTGCATTACTTCGAAAGAAAAAACCGAGCACCTGATAGCAATACCACGCATCCGCACGCGCTAGACCTCGCGATGGATGAATCTCGTCACGATACTCCTCGAGCAAATCACCCGATACCGATTCGCGATCACGCCGTGCGAGCAATAATCGAAGTAGCGTTTCGGCGAATTGCGGAGGTGACGATGGCGTATTCATGCTGTTCCCCTTAGCGGCCATTTGAATCCATTCCACAGTCTGTTTGTGGCGGCGCGTGCTTCATTCAGTGCGCGACGTCCATCAGGCATGACATGGTAGTATCTGCGAGGGCGGCCTGCTCGAACCGTCCCGTCAGCGAGACGTGATTCTACCGTCAACAAACTTGAGAGAAGAGCCTTTGACCTCCAGACTTGAAAGCGTTGAAACCTTCCGTTCGCCTCTGCCATCTGAACCATGTGAACCCTCTGAGGGAATCCAAATGAGATCCGCGCTCAGATTCTTATCCGCAATGCTGCTCCTCACATCATCACTTTCCGGCCAGACAAGGAGCATCGCCGAAAAACTCGGATATCCGAGAGATGCCAAGCTCCTGATTCTCCACGCAGATGATCTCGGAGCGGCGCACTCGGTAAACGCTGCGAGCTTCGACGCGCTGGACAAAGGCGCAATCTCCTCGGCGAGCTTCATGATTCCGACGCCGTGGATATCTGAAGTCGCAGCGTATGCACGAGCGCATCCTGATGCTGATCTCGGAATTCATCTCACAATTACGAGCGAATGGGACACATATCGCTGGGGCAGCGTGCTGTCGAAGGAGAAAGTTCCATCGTTGCTCGACTCCGCCGGCACGTTTGCCAGAGACGGAGATGTCGTAGAGAAAAGTGCGAAGCGCCCCGAGATTGAAAGCGAATTGCGCGCGCAGCTCGACCGCGCGCGCACGCTCGGCATTCGTACCACTCATGCCGACAGCCATATGGCGGTGCTGTTCATGAACAATGACCTGTTTGCGATTTATGCCCGGGTCGCTCGGGACAACAGAATCCCATTCATGACGCAGACGCGGGATCCGCGCCTTTTACCCGGTGAAGCGGCGGTCGACACAATCATCCAGGCATTTCCTGAGATCACACCTGACAAATGGAAGCAGTTCTATCTCGATGTCATCCGGGATCTCAAGCCTGGAAGCGTCAGCGAGCTGATCGTGCACCTAGGCTTCGACGATGCCGAGCTCAAGGCAGTAATGGTGAATCATGAGCCGTGGGGCGCGGCGTGGCGCCAGCGGGACTACGAGGTCGTAATGAGTCCCGAATTCAAGAAGGCACTGAAGGACAACAACGTCATTCTCGTGAAATGGAAGGACCTGCAGCGGGCGGCGCAGATGCGGTGAACCGCCGCACGTTCCAGCCGTTGAGAACAACTCGAGGTGCGCCACCGTGAAGATCACGCACGCGATATGTTGCGATGAGAGTGCGCACCTCTCCGGGCAGGAGTGACACGTAATTGTCTTCCCACAAAACAGGAAGCGCTTCTTCTCCGTTGCGTCCAGTCACTTGAAGCCGGGTGAAGAATGCAACGTTCTTTCCCGTATTCCTGAGGGTGACACGTGCTTTTCCCGTTCCACCAGCGCTCGAGAAGCTCGCCGTTGCTCTCACCTCCGCCGCGGGCATCGAACGCAGCGACTTGAGATTCGCGTAAGACTTGACCGGAGTCATGTACCACGTCGATGTGTCGGCAAGCACATCGGGCTGATTCGAGAGCCAGTAAAAGTTGCGGCTGAGCGCACTGCCGTCCGCAGCAGTGAGTCGCAGATCGACGAAATACGCTGAGCTGTCCGGCAATCCCGTCGGTTCAGGCAGGGCGAATAACCGCATGCTGCTGTCGGCCGGAATGTTCAGCATCGTATCTCGCGCGAATTTCTTTGCGCCGTCGAGACCGATCATCTGCACTCTCAGGTGTGCACCACGGATCGGCGTTCGAGTTCGATTGCTGTTCACTACCGTGACCATTCTGTTGTCATAAGAGAACAGTGCGTGCACCGGCTCGTTCGCTTTCTTGGTTCCGAAATAGCCACCCGCAGGCTGCAGGTACCAGTCGAACAGATGCCAGTAGATCGACGGCCATGCATTGTTGAACATCCACTGAATCACCCCCGTTGAGACGTATTCGTTGCGGCGATACGCCTCGAACATCGCGCGCTCGCCTTCGTACGTCATCAGCTGCGAGGTGAATGTGTAGTCCTCGACACTCGTCGGATCTCCGTAACGCCTCGACAAAGCAGTGTTGAACTCAGTGAGCAGCTTCGCGAACTGTCCGCCGGCTGCGTGAAACAGCCACACCGTATCGAGGGGCCATTTGATCGAGCTTGCAGGGACCATGCGGCGCATGCTTTCGATCACCGGTATTGCCGGACCCGGGCTTGTTTCAGTGTTGTAAGCCCACGCTCCACCGTGCGTCGAATCCTGCAGCCAGTACGATGGAGGAACCCAGTCGTAAGGTCCGGTCATCTTCACGCCGCTCTTCCCCGAAAATTTGGCAGGCGTTGCACTCGCTGAGGAAATAGTTGGATTTGGCCACAGTTCTTCCTTTTCCACCCGCAGGTAAGCCTCCTCTACGTCTGCAGGCGGAGGCATGTCACTGCCATTGAGCCAGACCAGAGCACTCGCGTGTCCCCGCAGGCGGCGGATCTGATCGCGCAGCGACGCTGTCGCAATCGCGTGCTGTTCAGGCCCCCACTTCTTCCATTCTTCCCACGCACTGCAGCACACCCATCCCGTCATCACGAGAATTCCCAGACTGTCAGTGCGCTGCCAGAACCGATCGTCTTCGTAATTCCCTTCGAGCCGAATCGTATTGAGGTGCATGTCCAGCGCATAACGAAGCTGCGCATCCTGTCGCTCAGGCCGACGCCGGAAAAATAAATCGGGCGCCCAGCCACCACCGCGAATCAGTATCCGGCGTCCATTGATGCGAAAGAGTCGTGCGTCTTTTGGCGTCCATTCCGAAGTGATCTCACGAATTCCAAAGCGCATGCGGTTCATGTCCGAGACGCGTCCCTTCGTGACAAACTCGAGAGTGATCGTGTACAGCTCCGGCTTTCCAAGCTCCGCAGGCCACCATAAGCGTGGATTAGTGAAACGAAGCTGAGGGTAGCTGTCAGGAGTGAACTGCACGATTGCCGAATCGTGCGGTGCGATAGTGACGGGGCGGCTGAAGGTGACTGCTCCGATACGCCCGCGCAGCGTGCCTGAGACCGTGCGCTCCGAGAGATTCCTCACACCGGTCAGAACTGTCAGCTCCGCTTTTTTCAGCGTCGCAGTGTCAACACGGCTCACAACAGCCGGGTACCGTATTACCGCATCGCCACTGGATACCAGATACACAGGCTGCCAGAGTCCCATGTTCTTGTCTGGCGGCGCGGGATTCCAGTCCACCCAGTTTGTCTGCAGGTCCGCAGGAGTCGGCGCAAAAACCTCGACAGCGAGCACATTGGTTCCGGACGCATTAACGGCACCCGATATGTCCAGCTCGTAGCGGCGATAAGTGCCCGCAATAGCCGACGAATCCGCGAGGCGCTTTCCATTCAGCCAGATATTTGCGCGATAGTTGATTCCATGAAAATCGAGAGTGAGACGCCGGCCTCGCATCGTTGGCGGAACGGTGAAGGTCTTCCGATACCACCAGCCCGTTGCGAAAGGACTTTGCGGATCCATCTCCAGGTGAACGAAGATCTTGCCTATTCCATATGTCATCCCCGGCATGCTTCGCAGGTTCATCCCGAAGAACGGGTCGCGATAAACGCTGTCCTCCACCAGCGCTCCGACTACTGTCGAAGGAACTGTCGTGCGATACCATCCCTGCGTCTTCAAAACCTGCGAAGAAATCGCTGGTCCATCTGCGCCCGCTTTGGCGGATGACTGGAGCAACCAGCCGTCATGCAGAATTTGTCGTTCCTGTGATCGAGCGGAGCTGCCACACAGAATCGCGGCAAGAAGAAAATATTTTCTCACGACGTTGCACCCTCGAGGCCGAATGGCCAGCGACTGGTTTTCCATGACCACAGCACGAATGCAACACATCCGAGCGCAAGCACGCCAATGCCGAACGCGATCACTCGAAGCTGCGTCGTTGCAAATACAAAAATCCAGCCGAGCACAGCGACGATTGCAGGCACAGGATACAGCCACATCCGGTAAGGCCTCGCCATGTCAGGCTTGTTCTTGCGCAAAAGCATCAACCCCACCGCCTGCCCCATGAACTGTACGAGAATCCGCGTCACGATCAGTGCATCGATCACAGTGCCAAGTGAGAAGAACCCGGCAATGATCGAGATCACTCCGAGCACGATCAGCGACACGTACGGAAAGTCTTTCGTCTTGTGGAGTTTTCCGAATGCGCGAAAGAAATAACCGCTTTGCGCCGCCGCAAATGGTATACGCGAGTATCCAAGAAGCAGCGCGAACACCGACCCGAATGCCGTCCACAGCACGAGCAGCGTGAAGATCGTCGCGATCCGCGAGCCGTAAATCTTCTCCATCAGAACTGACACAACGAAGTTCGACTCTGGATGATCGGCGGCAGGAACGAATTCGCGCCACGGCACAACGCCAATGATGGAAAGGTTTATCCCCACATATATCACTGCGACTGCAGCAGTGCTGATGAGAATCGAGCGCGGAATCACCCGGCCGGGATCGCGCACTTCATCGCCGATGTAGCACACGTCGTAATAGCCGAGGTAATCGTAAATCCCGATTCTCGACGCTGCCCCGAGCCCGAGGAAAAAGCCGAGCGAGAAGTTCCACGCGCCCGGCGGAAAATCGAATGCGACGTGCGAATTGAAATGCATCGCGCCGGTGACGATGACCGCCAGCACCGTAACGAGCGTGCCTGCCCACAGCGAGATCGTGATCTTCTCGATCGACTGGATGCGTCGGTAAAGAAGCGCGATGTTGATCAGTCCGACAACAGTGATGAGCGCGATTACACCTGGCCGAGTGAGTCCCTTCCAGATGTAAGACGCGTACGACGCAAAGCCTATGTAACCCGACGCAATTTCAAGCGGACCGCTCAACACGAATTGCCACACGAAAAGAAACGCCATCAGGCGTCCCAGTCGCTCGCGCCCGAAAGCCTCACGGAGATATTGAAAAGATCCGCCGGAACCGGGCATCGCTGCGCCCAGCTCGCTCCATACCATTCCGTCGCAGATGACGATGATTAGCGCGACAACCCATCCAAGCATTGCCTGCGGCCCGCCGAGCGCGGTCATCAGCAGCGGGATGGTAATGAAAGGCCCGACGCCGATCATGTTGGTCATGTTCAGCGCCGTCGCCGGAAGAAGCCCGAACCGGCGAACGAGCTGCGGCTGCTCGTCGGTCACGATGGCATCCGGTACCTGG
>DASROK010000043.1:0-8822 GCA_035646915.1 Gemmatimonadaceae bacterium | reverse complement strand
GCAAGCGCCTTCGCCAGGCAGAGCTCGGAATCGCAGAAATGCGGAAGTACGTCGACACTATGATCGTCGTGCCGAACGAGAGGCTGCTTGCAGTAGTGGGGAAAGGAATTCCTTTCCACGACGCGCTCAAGAAAGCAGACGAAGTTCTGCTTCATGCAACGCAGGGAATCTCCACGCTCATCACCGTCACCGGACTGGTGAACGTCGACTTCGCTGACGTGCGCACCGTCATGCAGGAGGGCGGTTCTGCCCTCATGGGCACCGGCATTGGGCGCGGAGAGAATCGCGCCACCGATGCCGCGCAGCAGGCGATTGCCTCGCCGCTGCTCGACAACGTTTCCGTCTCCGGCGCTACGGGCGTTCTCGTCAACATCACCGGCGGAGACGATCTCACACTTGGCGACGTGCACCAGATCGTGGAGATCGTGAAGGACGCCGTTGGCGAAGATGCGGAAATCATCTTTGGAACGGTGAATGAAAAGGCAATGCAGGGCGAATGTCGCGTGACTGTTATCGCGACAGGCTTCGACAAGTCGCCGTCCAACATTGCCCAGCAGGCTCAGAAAGATCCGCATCTGGCCAAGCAGGCGCAGGCGGCAGGCACTCCGGTGATCCAGCTGCCGGTTCGTAACAGGCCTGTGAGCGGACCTAACAGAATTGTGACCCCCAACGATCTCGCCCGGCGCGTTACTCCCTTGTCTCAACCGTCGTCTTCCCAAGAGAAGAACGACGGCAACGGTCAGGATCTGAGCGACATGGAGATCCCGACGTTTATTCGGAGACAGATGGATTGACGGTTCGCAGTGCACGTGTCATCACGTATTCAACCGTAGGGCTGTTCTCGTTGTTCGCGGTGCGCATGACACCGCCCATCGCCCACAACCCGGGCCCGCTCCTCAACTTGGGCGTTGCGGAAAAGCCTGTCGTGACGGGCTTCTACGCTGTTCCCGACCTGGTTGTCGAGCCTGTGGTCGTAGTTGCGTCGAACAAGGAGAAGGTCGATACGCTCACTCTGTCCGGAACGATCGAGTCGAGCCTCTATTCAGCGCTCAACAAATCAGGAAATGGTGAGCTTCCGCGTGAGGCGCGCACAGAGCTGGCGTTCTCGCTCGCAGACATCTTCGAGTACCGCGTCGACATGAGCAAGGACCTGCAGGTCGGCGACAAGTTCCACATCCTCGTTGAGCGGCTTCAGAAGCCGAACGGCGCAATCATCGTCAACAAGATTCTTGGTGCCCGCCTCGCGCTTTCGGGCAACGAGGTTGAAGCGATTCGTTTCGACAGCCGCGCTGCAACCGGTCAGTATTTCGACGGCTCAGGCAAGTCGCTTCGCGCTGCATTCCTTCGGGCGCCCGTGGCTTTCCGCCGAATCTCCAGCATCTTCGGCGGGCGTCGTCACCCGGTGCTCGGCATCTGGCGCAAGCACAAAGGCACTGATTACGCAGCCGCGATGGGCACTCCTGTGCGCGCAGTCGGGGACGGCGTTGTGATCTTCGCCGGGCGGAAAGGCGGCTACGGCAACGTCATCGACATTCGCCACCGCAACGGTTACGTGAGCCGCTACGGTCATCTGCGCAGCTTTGCGAAAGGAATCCGGCGTGGCACGCGCGTGTCGATTGGAAGCACAATAGGCGCGGTAGGGATGAGCGGGCTTGCAACCGGTCCGCATCTCCACTTCGAGATCCTTGTGAACGGAGTTCAGCGAGATCCGAAAATTGCGCTGCAGATGAAAGGCGGCGATCCAATACCTTCGTCGGAGAAGGGAATCTTCGATGAGCTTCGCAGCCGCACCCTCGCAACGTTCGCCTCGACGAACTGACTGGATTACTGAATTCTGAATGCTGACAAAGGCCTCTCGAAGTATCGAGAGGCCTTTTGCTTTGTCGTGAGTGTTTTAGGTCAGCAATCAGCATTCAGCATTCAGAAGTTATTTTTCAGTTATGGCAAGGATATTAAAGAAGTCTTCGGACAACTCGACAAGGTCTCTCTGGCAGCGAGTCAAGGACATCGCGATGTTCGATGTCACCACGCTCGGGCGGGGCGGAAGCATACAAGGCTCGCTCGAGAAGCTCGAGGAAGTTCTGATTGAAGCGGATTTCGGCGTAGGCACGAGCCTGAGACTCGTCGAGGATGTGGAGAGAAAGGCGAAGAGAGGAGAAGTACGAAGTCAGGATGATTTCCTGCGTGCTCTTGAAGAAGGCGTAGCATCAGCGCTTGGCGCCGACACTGACGATACGTCGATGACATTTGCGCCCGAAAAGCCAACGGTCATTCTCGTTATCGGAGTGAACGGGGCGGGGAAGACGACATTCATCGGCAAGCTGTCTGCGTTGATGCAGGCGCGAGGAAAGAAAACTCTCGTTGGCGCGGCTGACACATTCCGCGCAGGCGCTATCGACCAGCTCGAGAGATGGGCAGAACGCAGTGGAACTGATTTCGTCGGCGCCAAACCGGGGAGCGATCCGGCTTCCGTTGCATTCAACGCAATCGATGCGGCGGCAACCCGCGGCGCCGATGTCGTAATCATCGATACAGCCGGCAGGCTGCACACGAGCTCCAGCTTGATGGACGAGCTCAAGAAGATTCATCGCGTGATATCACGGCGAATTCCCGGTGCGCCGCACGAGACGCTCCTCGTGCTCGACGCTACCATCGGGCAAAATGCGCTAATACAGGCTAGAACTTTTTCCGAAGCCATTCCCGTTACCGGGCTCGTGATGACAAAGCTCGATGGAACGGCGAAAGGCGGGATTGTCCTGGCTGTGCGCGAAGCATTAGGTGTACCTGTGAAGTTCATCGGCACCGGTGAGACAATGGCTGACATCGAGCCGTTCAATCCCGTTGCTTTCGCTGCCGAGCTCGTCGAGGGATAGAGCTTGAGCGCCGAGGGCGTGCGAGGTTCGGCGACAGGGAAGGTTTACCTCGACATGCCCGTCAACTACCTCAAGGGTGTTGGGCCCGCTCGCGCGGAAGCCCTGCGGCGACTGGGAATTGTGACTGCGCGCGACCTTCTCTTCCACATACCGCGGCGCTACGAGGATGCGAGCACCGTAAAGCCCATCGCGTCACTCGAGCCGGGTATGGATGCGACAGTGGTTGGCCGTGTCGTGTCGAAAGGAATCATCCCCACGAGAAAAGGTCTCAGAATCTTTCAGGCCGTGGTTCGCGATGATAGTGGAATCATCGAGGCTTCATGGCCCGGACAGCCTTTTCTCGATCGTACGATCGCCAAGGATGACACGCTCCTGCTTAGCGGTCCTGTGCGCTTCTTTCACGGACGACAGCTTCAGCCTCGCGAGTATGTCAACCTTGGAAACGAATCCACCGGTCTTGCAGAAGGTCGTGTGCTCTCGGTTTACGGCGCGACCGAGGGGCTTTCGTTCAAGGTCATACGCGGAATTGTCGCTTCACACATCGACACGCTTCTTCCGTTAATCAGGGAATATCTGCCGCCGTCGATTCTTCGATCGGTCAGGCTGCCGTCGCTCCCCCATGCGCTCCGCATGGTGCACAAACCGCAGTCGATCACCGAGGCCCTCGATGGACGGGACAGACTCGCGTTCGATGAGTTTCTGTTCATGCAGATCCTCATGCGACGCTCGAATCGGCTTGCGAGATCGCAGCGGGCTGGAATCAAATTCGAGAACAAGCGCGAGCTGACATCGAAGCTTCGCGGCGTTCTGCCGTACTCACTGACGCAGTCCCAGGTCCGGGCGATCCGTGAGATCGTAGACGACATGTCGAGCGACAGGAAGATGCACCGCATGCTGCAGGGTGATGTGGGCAGCGGCAAGACGATCGTCGCGCTGTTCGCTTCGCTTCTGGCGATGGAGAACGGATATCAGGCAGCCATCATGGCGCCGACGGAGCTTCTTGCCGAGCAGCATTTCAGGACAGTTTCGCGGCTGCTGGAGCCGCTCGAGATTCGCCCGGTGCTTGTCACAGGCAGCCTGACCGCAAAGGACCGGGCGAGCGCCGCGAAAAAAATGGCTGCGAATTCTCCGCTGCTGGTAATCGGGACGCATGCTCTCGTGCAGGAGAACACCGAATTCGCCCGTCTTGGTTTTGTCGCCATCGACGAGCAGCACCGGTTCGGTGTGGAGCATCGCGCAGCGCTCACGGCAAAGGGAGAATCGCCTGACGTGCTCCTCATGAGCGCCACGCCAATTCCGCGCTCGCTCGCGCTTACGCGCTACGGTGATCTCGACGTGTCGACGCTTACCGAACGCCCTGCTGGCAGGCAACCGGTTACGACGGTGATGCGCCCGGAAAAAAAAAGGGAAGCCGTTCTCGATTTCGTGAAGAGGCAGACCGACGAGGGCCGGCAGGCTTATATCGTCTACCCCGTCATCGAGGAATCCGAGAAGACCGACCTGAAAGCTGCGACTACGATGTTTCAGCAGCTCTCGACTGGTGTCTTCGCTGGAAAGAAAGTGGCGTTGCTGCACGGTCGTGTTCCGGCTGCTGAGCGCGATCAGACAATGCGCGCATTCCGCGACGGAATGATCGACATTCTCATCGCCACTACTGTCATCGAAGTCGGCATCGATGTCCCCAACGCGACTGTGATGCTTGTGGAGCATCCGGAAAGATTCGGATTGTCTCAGCTGCATCAGCTGCGGGGACGTGTTGGACGCGGCGCCGAAGCGTCGTACTGCATTCTGCTCGGGGATACTGGCGGCGATTCTCTCGACCGGCTGAGAATCTTTACGTCTACCGAGGATGGATTTGCAATCGCGAAAGCCGACATGGAGATTCGCGGCTACGGAAATCTTTTCGGCGAAGAGCAGAGCGGCGATGAAGGTTACCGCATCGCAGACCCGGTGCGTGACGAAAAACTCAATGTTCTCGCGCACGACGTCGCCGAGAATATTCTGGATGCAGATCCGGAGCTTCAGAAAAAAGAGCACTCCGGAATCAGGGAAGTGCTCTCCAAGCGATACTCGCGTGCGCTGAAGCTATTTCGTGTTGGCTGACAGGCTCATCTGCTTGGATTAGCCAGTCGTTTCTTGATTCGGTCGAGCTCGGCGTTTGCTTTCGCGAGCTGATCCTTGAGCGCGATGATTTCGTCTTCACGAGTCACGTAAACAGTGTCGCGTCCGGACACGCGCGAGTTTGCCTGAGCAGTTCGCAGCGCGAGCACTGTCTGAGCGGTTCGTTTCAGAACCAGCGCCTGAGTCCGATAATTCTTTGCGCCTTCTGTTGTCAGATAGATGTCGAGCGCCCTGACTCCCTCAGCCATCGACGATATCGGGTTTTTTGGATCGACCATGTAGAGCGCGCGCCAGAATGCGACCTCCGTTCCTTCCTGCGTGCCCCGGGCCTTGAGCGCAAAGTCCGACAGAATCCGGTCGGCGCCTGAATAGTCTCCCTGTTCTACGCGTTTGTCAGCGGCAGAGAGCGCGCTGAGATACGCGTCGGATGCCGGGACAGGAGGCGTGCCGGGCTTCGGCTGCGGAGAAGAGCAGGCAGCGAAGACCAGCAGTGATGCAACCGCAATTGTTTTCCGCGAAATGCGTTCGATCAAGCGACTTCCTCTACCACGGGAGTACGACGAAACGGGGTGCGCCGCGTGATGGCGGCCCTTACGGGAAGTGTAATAGAAAAAGTCGTGCCTATCCCGAGGGTGCTCTCGACCTTGATGGCTCCGCCGTGCGCTTCGACGATTTCGCGCGCAATAGCGAGCCCGAGCCCAGTTCCCTTGGCAGAAGCATAGGCCTGGTTGCTGGCCTGGAAGAATTTCTCGAAGATGTGCGGCAGCTGTTCTGCCGCAATTCCCACTCCCGTATCGCGAACTGCGAGACACACCTCATTCTCGGAGCCTTCGACGAGAAGCTCCACTGTGCCACCGCGATCGGTGAACTTGAATGCGTTCGAGAGAAGATTGCCGAGCACTTCGTTGATGCGGTCTTCATCCCAGAGAACATGCGCCGGCGTCTCGCCGCCGCGAACAACACGGAAGTTGATCTCGCGCTGAAGTGCCAGCACCTGGAACGATGTCTCGAACGAATGAAGGAATCGATCGAGATCTACCTGCCTGCGCTCGAGCTTGCCGCCGCCCGCTTCGAACCGGCTGATGTCGAGCAATCGCTTCACCAGCCGTGTAAGCGTTTGTGCCTGCTTACCTAAAGTTCCGCAGATCTCGCGCTGCTTGGGATTAAGCTCGCCGTAAATATTCTCCTGCAGAAGCTCGAGGTAGCCGACGATTACGTTGATCGGTGTTTTGAGCTCGTGTGACGCAACTGATACGAACTCCGCCTTCAGTTTGTCGAGCTCGGCGAGCTGTGCCGTCATCCCATGGTAGCTGTTGGCCAGCCGGCCGAATTCATCGGTGCGCTTTTCCATCGCCGGTAGCCGCTGCGTGAAGTCGCCATCGGCGACTGATTTCATTCCCTTGTCGAGCTCGAACACCGGACGGCTGATGGATCGAGTGAGCCAGATTGCAATCAGCGTTGCAAGCAGGAGAGCAATCGCGAGAGATCCCGCAGCGGTTCGTTGTGCGTCGATGGTTGTCGCAGCAGCCTGCTCTACCCGGTCGCGCGTTTCATCCCGCAGGCGAGCTTCACTTCGCGCGATGACTTTCTCGATGGTGAGAATTGCGGGGTGGCTTCTCTGAGCCGAGATCTCGTCAGCGGTATTCACTGCGTCCGAGTTGAGTGCACGCATTTCTGCTTCGGTCGCCGCGCTGAGCGCGGTGACCGCGTCTGTCAATTCGCTCGCAGTCTGGCGCGGAATGTATCTGGCGAATGTCGAAGCCGTCGCCGAAAGCGCTTCGATGTTCTTTCGAATTCTTGCAAAAGTCTCAGGCTTGTTCGTCAGGAGGACCGCTGTTTCGCTCTCCTTCACATCATCGTTGATCGAGCGAAGGTTTCCCAGCAGGAGTGATGCTGCGAACTCCTTGTCGCGCAGCATGCGCGTCTGGGTATGCACTGCGTCGAGCGACCGCAGGGCAAGAATCAATGGAACGAGCAGGATGATGGTGATCGATACGATCCCCAAGCCGAGTCGCGTACGCAGTTTCATGCGCCGTTGACACTCCTATAGGCGCGTCCTAGCTTGCCGCGCACCCGCCCTGCTGAACCAGAAATCAATGACTCCCCCATACGTACGCATAGCCGATCTCAGCCCTCATGCCGGAAAGACTGTCGGCGTCAAAGGCTGGGTCACCCATCTTCGCTCTTCGGGCAAAGTTGCCTTCATCGTAATACGCGATGGGACTGGCATTCTGCAGTGTGTTCTGGTGAAAAGTAGTATCCCCGCCGAAGCGTGGGAACGGTTTTCACAGCTCACACAGGAAACGACGATTGAGGTGACCGGAGAGGTACGTCCTGACAAGCGGGCCCCCGGTGGCTTCGAGCTCGGCGTAACGGACCTCCAGGTGACCGGTCCCAGCCCCGTCGATTACCCCATCCAGCCCAAGGAGCACGGGATCGATTTCCTGCTCGATCATCGCCATCTCTGGCTGCGAAGTCAGAGGCAGAGGGCAATCGCCCGCGTGAGGCATGAAATCGAGCAGGCAATCAGGGATTTCTTCTACGAACGCGATTTCATCCTGGTCGACACTCCGATTCTGACGGCGGCGATTGGCGAGCGGAGCGGGCTCTTCTCCACCGAATATTTCGACGAAGGCACTGCATACCTCGCCCAGACAGGCCAGCTCTATGGAGAGGCCGCCGCGGCTGCGTTCGGAAAGATCTACTGCTTTGGTCCCACGTTCCGCGCGGAAAAGTCAAAGACTCGCCGCCATCTCTCGGAGTTCTGGATGATCGAGCCCGAGGTGGCGTTCAACGATTCCAACGACAACATGCGGCTTCAGGAAGATTTCGTGTCATACATCGTGCAGCGGGTTCTCGAGCGCCGCCGCCCGGAGCTGGATGAGCTCGAGCGTGACGTGAGCAAGCTCGAGACTGTGGTCGCGCCGTTCCCGCGGATCGATTACACGGACGCGATAAAGATTCTCGAAGAGAAGGGAAGCACCGCCAGATGGGGAGACGACCTTGGCGCTGAAGATGAGACCCTTCTCGTGGAAGGACATGATCGTCCGGTATTCATCTACAACTATCCAAAGGAAGCAAAAGCTTTCTACATGAAGGAGAATCCGGACAATCCGCGCACCGTTCTATGCGACGATCTGCTGGCTCCGGAAGGCTATGGC
This sequence comes from Gemmatimonadaceae bacterium, assembly GCA_035646915.1. Classification (GTDB taxonomy): domain Bacteria; phylum Gemmatimonadota; class Gemmatimonadetes; order Gemmatimonadales; family Gemmatimonadaceae; genus UBA4720. The sequence continues at coordinate 667 of DASROK010000043.1, read as the reverse complement.
GAGATCATCGGCGGATCGCAGCGCGAAGATGATTACGACAAGCTTCTTCATCGCATCCACGAGGAAGGTCTGCCGCTCGATGCTTATTCCTGGTATCTCGATCTCAGGAAGTATGGGACCTTTGTTCATTCCGGCTTTGGTCTCGGGCTCGAGAGAACTGTCTCATGGATTTGCGGACTTGCTCATCTCCGTGAGGCGATAGCCTTTCCGCGCATGATGCATCGCTTGCGGCCGTAGGCCGCAAGCGAGAATACTGAATGCTGAATTCTGACACACGGCGTAGTGAGTCAGAATTCAGAATTCAGTATTCTTTATCTCATCCCAGATAGAGTCGAGCTCAGCCAGGGAGAGACTCCCTAACTTCTGTCCTCGACGTCGAACTTCCTCCTCTACGAGACGAAACCTGCTCTCAAATTTGAGATTCGCCTTATCGAGCGCGAGAGAAGCATGCACTCCAGCCTTGCGACAAAGATTGACGCACGCAAAGAGCAAATCTCCCAGCTCGGCTTCGAGCTCATCGTGAACAGCGTCGAGTACCGGTGGGGAATGCGGATCAACAGGACCTCGAGCATCGAGATGAACTCGAACCTCCGCGAGCTCTTCCTCGATTTTCTGAGCGGGACCTGAAGTATCGGGCCAGTCGAAGCCAACTCCTGCAGCACGATCC
>DASROK010000042.1:0-2302 GCA_035646915.1 Gemmatimonadaceae bacterium | reverse complement strand
GTTCCATTCTGGTCGCCGGATGAAATCGAGCTGGCAATACCTGGCGCCATTGCTCACCTCAACAAACGACGCGTTCTCGCATATCCAACCGAAACGGTTTACGGATTCGGCGGCGCAGTCGACAGGGAATCGGTTGCGAATCTCATCGCGCTCAAAGGCAGGCCGGCCAACAAGCCGTTTCTTCTGATTGTCGCATCCAGCGAAATGATCACGAGGCTCGGCCTTCATCTCACGACCTACGCCTCTCAGCTCGCTGCGCGTTTCTGGCCCGGCCCGCTCACTCTTGTGCTTCCGGGAGGAGAGAACCGCGTTCCCGAACAGCTGCGAGGTCCCGAGGGAGGAGTCGCAGTAAGGTGGACGCCCCACCGTGGTCTGGCGCGCCTGGTTCAGGTCTATGGCGAGCCCATCACTTCCACGAGCGCAAACCGACCGGGAGTTCCGCCGGCCACAAACGCGCACGAGATTGTAGATCAGTGGAGCGACGCGGTCACCCGTAGCGCTCTTCACATCCTCGATGGAGGGCAGCTGAAGGATTCTCAACCTTCGACTGTAGTCGACTGTACGGGAACTCGTCCGCGTGTGATCAGGCCCGGCGCTATTTCCTCCGAGATTCTGAGACAGAGCGTTCCCGACGTGATCGGAGACAGCTGAACACCGTGAAGATTCTATTCGTCTGCAGCGGCAACACATGCCGGAGCCCGATGGCCGCGGCGATCACGCGACGGCTTCTGGCCGATGCAAATCGCACCGACGTGGAGGTCTCGAGCGCGGGCACGAATGCATGGGAGGGATCGCCCGCGAGCGACGGTTCCCTGCTGATTGGAATGGAAAGAGGCCTCGATCTTTCCGAGCATCGCTCGCGCGAGCTTACGCCGCAGATTGTGAGCGAGAGCGATCTCATTCTCGCGATGGCTCCGTCTCATCTTGCGCGCGTGAAAGAACTGGATCCGAATGCAAACGTCCATCTGCTTGCGGGATATTCATCCGGCTCGGAAGGACATCCGATTCAGGATCCATTTGGCGGCGATCTCGCTGCTTATCGCGATGCGTTCGACGAAATCGAAAAAGAGCTTTCAGGCTTGCTGGAGCGAATACCCGCAACATGACACTGCGCGAGCGACTCGTCCTGATCGGTCATCCGGTTTCGCAGTCGCTGTCGCCAGTAATGCACAACGCGGCGCTCGAGGCAAAAGGCTCGTCACTGAGATACGAGACCATCGACGTTCTGCCTGAAGACCTCGACGCAACTCTCGCTTCACTCTCGCGCACACGATGCGGCGGAAATCTCACTGTGCCGCACAAAAAAGCAGCGATGCATTCAATGAGAGTGATTTCCGACCTTGCCCACAAGGTTGGTGCAGTCAACACATTCTGGGGTGACGGATACGGCGCGCTCGACGCGGACAATACCGACGTTGCAGGATTCGAAGGAGCGGTCCGGGATCTAGTCGGCGAAATTCCGTCGAATGTGAGAGTTGCTGTACTGGGTGCAGGTGGATCAGCGGCGGCAGTGCTGACCGCGCTGGACAACTGGCCTGGAGTTACCGCAAGTGTTCACGCGCGCGATCTTGCACGCGCAATGTCGATGCGGATGCGGCACAACGTTGTCGTGCGCGCATGTTCGATGCGCGATCCATGCGTGTCAGATGCCGATATTGTGGTGAATGCAACGCCCATTGGAATGGGAACAGACGAGATTCCTGTCGAGATCGATCTCATCCGCCCTGGAGCGGCTGTGCTCGATCTTGTTTACGGGTCGCGCGAAACCGCGTTCGTCAGGTCCGCGCGTGATGCGGGTCATCGCGCCGCTGACGGGCTCAGGATGCTTCTCCATCAAGGCGCTCATGCATACACTCGCTGGTTTCAGGAAGAGCCGGATACGGCGGTGATGTGGAACGCTCTCATGTCAGCTACCGGAAGGTCCTGAAGGAAATAGCGACATCGGCGGCAGATTTTCTGCTTCCCGTCTGTTGTGCGGCGTGTGAGAGACTCAATGGAGCGCACGAGAAGGGAATCGTCTGCGGGCATTGCTGGTCACGGGTGCGCGAGATCTCCTGGCCGCGGTGCAGACGATGCGGTCATTCGATCGACTCCCACGCGTGCCGCTGGTGTCCCAATCTTCCTCCATTCGTTCGCTCGGCGCGATCATACTGCTGGATAGGCCCCGGCACCGGAAAACAAATTGTTCATTCGCTCAAGTACGATGGATGGACACGAGTAGCGGAGGAAATGGCGGAGAGAATGTCGCACGTGAGCGTTCCTCCGGATGTGAAGCTCGAGCGCACCGCACTCGTGCCCGTAC
>DASROK010000041.1:0-2688 GCA_035646915.1 Gemmatimonadaceae bacterium | reverse complement strand
GATCAGGAATGGATCAGTCCTGCCTTGGTTTCGCTCGGCGAGTCGTTCGAGGATTTTCATGTCAACCAGGACCATTTCGCGGCCCGCGGCTCGTCTGTCGCGGCTATCTCTCGCGGCGCGCGGCCCGCGGCGCGCTGGTTCATTCGTGTCTTGAGCGAGCCGCTACCCGCGAGCCGCGCCCGCGAGAAGCGAGGAGCGCGTCGCGGGCCGCGAAATCATGCGCCACCAACATTCAGCACCGCCCCGCTTATCATCGAACTCTCTGGCGACAACAGCATCGTGACAATGTTCCAGACATCGTCCGGTGTACCCTGCCGCGGAATAATCTGCTGAGCAACAACAGCGTCGACCTTGTCCTTCGGCACCTTCGCAATCAGCGCCGTCTCGATCGGCCCGGGCGCGATGGCATTGACCGTAACACCGTGCGGCGCAAGCTCGCGCGCAAATACCCGCGTGAATCCCTCGACACCAGCTTTCGATGCGATGTAGATCGCCTCGCCTTTGATGGCGAGCGGAACGCCAAGGCTCGAGAAGTTGATGATGCGGCCGATACCCCGCTTGATCAGCGCCGGCGCAATCTGCTGGCAGCAGTAGATCGTCCCCATCAGATTCGTCGCAATGATCCGCCGGATGGTCTCGGCTGGAGTTGTCACGACGAGATTCATCGACGCAATCCCTGCAGCATTGATCAGAGCATACACGGTCTTGTCACGGCGAAGATCGTGGAGAGCGGATGCCACCGACGCGGAATCGGCAACGTCAACCTCGCGCATCTCGAAGCCGGCATTGCTGTCAGGCGTACGACCCAGCCCCACAACCCGATACCCATTCGCCACGAGCTGCTCGGCGCAGAATCGCCCAAGGCCGCGTGACGCTCCAGTGACGATTACGGTATCCAAGATCAGTCTCTCGGAAGCTCCGACAGGTGCTTCGACAGGCTGCCGATACTGCGCAGCACACTTCGCGCTTCGGACATTGCGCTGTCGCTCGTCCAGTCGAATGTCGCGCCGAGCGTATCCTTCGCGAATTCTTCCGCGGCGATGAGAAGCATTACAAGATCGGCGGAATCGACAACGCGGCCGTTGCCGACAAGAACCGTCGAGCTGTTGATCGCATCGATGGACTGACCCGTTATCGCGGAAACTTCATTGCGAAGGAACTCTTCGGCCTTTTCGTAATCGGACATTCAGGTTTCTCTACGAACGTGTGCACAGGAGAAGCGTTCGCGTCCCGGGATGAGACGGAATCTCCTCGATCCTGCCGAACTCAAAACCGAGCGCGCTCACGAAGTTTTCCTTCGAGTACCACGTGAACGACTCGGGCGAAGCATTGTACGCCGGAAAGAACGCGCGGTCACTTGTGATCATCTCATCGTCGGGGTCGACAAACTCGACGCAAAGATACTTCGTCGCGAGCCCGCCGAGTATCCTGGCGATCTCATCGAAGGGGTGTGACTGGCCGAGGGCGAGGTGATGCACAATCGCGAGCGCCATGACCATCTCGCATCGAAGCCGCTCATTTGGAACCGATATGACCGGGGCACCTTCTCCGATCCTCGACAGCGATGGCTCGTCCGGAAATACCTTCGCCGCGAGCGGTGGCAGCGGCCGCACTAGATTCGAGACGAGCGGAAGGATGTCGGCACTCTCGCGGCGCGCATCGGCGAACAGCCGGTCGATTGAAGCTTCATCGAGATCGACGGCTACAACTCTGCTGCCGAGCTTCGCGGCCAGCATCGAGAACCAGCCTGTATTGCTGCCGAGATCGAGCACTGTTGCAGGACGCATGGTTGTCAGCGCGCGATGGACACCGTGCTGCTTGTTGGTCCACTGCGCGTCTGGCTCAGCCGCGAACGCTTCGTTTTTGTCTTCGTAATACGACGAGTACGCGCTTCCCTTGAGAGCGGCCTGACAGTGTGCGATCGAATGTCGAACACGCGTGAAGAATTTCGGCTTTCGTGTGCCGCGCTCATTCAGCGAGAATCGAAGGAGCCATTCATCGAGCTCGTATTGAACGCGATGACCAAGCGAGTGGTCGAAGACCTCGCGCCGCGTGATGATGTCGTCGCCCGTATTGAGCGATGTCTCGTAAATCCGCTTGCGCGCTTTCGCATGATGTCCGAGGTCCATCATCGCGAGCGGAAGCCCGAAGTAAGGCTCGAACATCACGCGATACATCTCGTAAACCGCTTTCGACGTGGCATCCCAGCGATTCCGGAACATCGACGGCGTGTGCGCAGGCTTGAGATGCGATTGAGATGGCAGTCGATCGATGGGGATTATCGACGTAAAGTCGACAAACACCGGCCTGGTTCCGGAGAAAAGAATGTTGAGCGGATGCCAGTCCTTGAGCGTGAGGCCGTGCTCCTCCAGCCGCTCGAAGAGAGCGCTGTGAAGCAGCGCAGCTTCCTTGAACATCGAGGCCGACCATTCGTGCGGATAGGAAACGAACGGAATGCGCTCGTGCTCCAGAACCATCTCGTAGCCAAGCTCGGGATGCGGATCCTGAGCCAGCTCGCGCGTTGCAACAATTCCGTGCGAGAAAAGATCGTTCTGCTCACAGATCGACAGAACCTTTCTGACGAGATCCGCGCATCCGGGATAGATACCGCGTAGAACCCTGTCGCCACTGATAAAGGGCTCACCCGTACTGTCGAATCCAGCCAGCCGCGTAACTCCGGCTGGCTGG
>DASROK010000040.1:0-10430 GCA_035646915.1 Gemmatimonadaceae bacterium | reverse complement strand
CCCTCTCCCGGTATCTCGCGGTCAGTGATTCTATCAGGTCTTTCGACGCGGCTTCTTTCAGTCCGACGCCGAGTGCGCGATTGAACATGAGCATATCGAATTCCGGTGCGAAGAACGCCACACAGTCGCCGCTTTCTTCGGCTGTGAATTCGAGTGAAACCGGCGCAGCACGATAGACCTCCGCATACGCGGCTGCCTCATAAAACTCGATCATCTCGGCTAGCGCGTGCGGCCGGAGCTCAGTCATCATGACCCTCTCTGGAAGCTGTAAGATGCGACCTCCTGATCCGTTTTGCAGTATTTTTCCGCATCTATTGACAGAAGACCACTCGCTTTCGCCCTTGAGGGACAATACCAATGGCTGATCAAACTGCACAAACCCGTGAGGTGCTCGAGGCGTACTGGACGAATCACGATCCGAAGTACGTCGCGGAGGATGCTGTCTTTACGATGCTTCCGACAGGTGAGGAGATGCATGGCAGAGATTCAATCGCGCAGCATGTAGCTGGTTTCTATAACGGTTCACTTACGGCGCATGCCGAAGTCGTGAGCTCGATCTTCAGCGGGAACCGCGGGTTGCTCGAGGCGATGGTAGTCGGCAAGCATACGGGAGACTTCGGAGGGATTCCTGCGACGGGAAAAGATGTGCGCGTCCCGCTTGCTGTCTCGTACGAGATGGAGAACGGACTGATCAAGCGTGCGCGAATTTACCTGATGGCGAACGTTCTATTCGCTCAGATCGCGCCTAAGTAGACCTGGTGCACTGGAGCAGGTCCCAGAGATTTCCATAGAGATCCTCGAACACTGCGACGGTGCCAGAGGATTCTACCTTTGGCTCTCGCGCGAAAGTTGATCCGGGGTCATGCCGCAGGATGTTTCCTTCGGCCCTCGCACGCCATATTCTTTACAGGTGACCAAGCCTGCAATTCTGGTCGTCGACGACGACGCGACAGTCCTCTCTGCAATCGAGCGCGATCTCCGCAAGCAGTACCGCAGCGACTATCGGATCATGAAAGCAGACTCAGGCGCTGATGCGCTCGAGGCTGCAAAAGAGCTCGCCGCCCGCAACACAACCGTCGCATTGTTCCTCGTCGATCAGAGAATGCCCGTAATGTCGGGCACTGAGCTTCTGCGCGAAGTGATGAAGCTTCACCCTGGTTCGAGACGCGTTCTTCTCACAGCCTACGCAGATACGGATGCTGCGATCGCCGGCATCAACGAGGTTGCTCTCGATCACTACCTTATGAAACCATGGGATCCTCCGGATGAACGGCTATATCCCGTTCTGGATGATCTTCTCAACGAATGGCGCGCGCGCACCATTCCCGCGTTCAACGGAATCCGCGTCCTTGGCTCACAATGGTCGTCGCCATCGTACGCAGCAAAAGACTTTCTCTCACGCAACCGCGTACCGTATGAGTGGGTCGATCTGGACAGCGACGCTCAAGCTCGAACGCTCGCTGAATCGCTGACCAATGACCTCACCCGGCTTCCGATTATTCTGTTTCCCGACGGCACACATCTCATCGCGCCATCGACCGCAGTGCTGGCAGAGAAAGCTGGTCTTCAGACCCACGGACATCTTCCGTTCTATGATGTCATTGTGATTGGAGCCGGACCAGCGGGGCTCGCAAATGCTGTCTACGCTGCATCGGAAGGACTTCGAACAATTCTCGTGGAGTCACAAGCCACAGGCGGACAGGCGGGTACAAGCTCGCTGATCGAGAATTATCTCGGATTTCCGAGCGGGGTAACGGGCGCTGATCTCGCTCAACGCGCTACAACACAGGCAAGACGATTTGGTGCGGAGCTGATCACCGGGCAGGAAGTAATGACAATCAGGCGCGAAGACCCTTATCGCGTTGTTGTGCTCTCCGATGGAAGTGAGCTCACCGGCTACTGCGTCGTGATCACTACCGGTATGACATCCCGCACACTCGAGTGTTCGGGAATCGAGAATTTTTTTGGAGTTGGTGTCTATTACGGTGCAGCCATGACTGAAGCTGCTCGATACAGAGACAAGGATGTTCTCGTCATCGGAGGTGCCAACTCCGCCGGACAGGGTGCGTTGTTCTTTTCCCGTCACGCTCGAAAGGTGACGATGCTGATTCGAGGGCACAGCCTCGAAGCAACCATGTCACAGTACCTGATTGACCGTATTGCAGAGACGCCGAATATCGAAGTAATGACGCGTGTCGAGGTATACGGCGTGAAGGGTGACAAATATCTGGAATCCGTTGTAGTGAAGACAGTTGATTCAGGGGAGCAGCATACGATAGCGGCTTCTGCAATGTTCATTTTTATCGGCGCACTTCCTCATGCCGACCGATTCGCAAAAATCCTCGAGCGCGATGAGGCCGGCTTCATTCTTACTGGTGCAGATCTCCCCAGTGAATACGGTCGCCCGCGCGGCTGGAATCTCGAGCGGCAGCCTTTGACATTCGAGACGAGCATACCCGGAGTATTCGCGGCAGGTGATGTACGGTCCGGATCGAATCACCGTGTCGCGGCTGCAGTGGGCGAAGGATCGGCAACGATCCATTCTGTCCATCGCTACCTCGCGACTGTCTGAGATAAACGTGGATCAGGATCTCGCGACCCGGCTTGCTGAGCACCGTATGGTAGGCAGCGCACCACCGGAGGAGCGCGCGTGGCTCATCGAGCACGGTGACCTTACGAAGTTTGCCGTCGGTGACGTGGTAACCGCCAAGGGGGAGACAGCCAACAAGCTGATGGTGGTCCTGTCGGGACACATCGCAATTCGCATCGACCGGGGAGCCGGCTCACACAAGGTGATGGAGTGGCGCGCGGGCGACGTCGCCGGTCTGCTTCCCTATTCTCGAGTCGTATCGCCGCCGGGTGATGTCGCTGCTGAAGAGCCCACTGAAGTTTTGCGAATCATGCGGGAAATGATGCCGGGAATGATTCACGAATGTCCGACGCTCACTGCAACTCTGGTTCATGCAATGGTTGATCGCGCGCGTCAGTTTACGTCGAGCGACCTTCGCGATGAAAAACTGCTGTCACTTGGTAAGCTCGCTGCGGGTCTGGCTCATGAGCTCAATAATCCATCGTCAGCCGTGATTCGAAGCGCAAAGACACTCGATGAAAAGCTGAGCGATGTTGAACAGGCCACTCGGCAGCTTGCCGCTGCGAACCTTTCGGATTCCCAGATTGCGGCTATTGAAAGAGCCCGCGTTGCATCAGGCGGTTCTGTCGAGTGGTCTACCGTGCAACGCGCTGATCGCGAAGATGAGATTTCAGGCTGGCTCTCGGATCACGACTTGAGTGATGACTCTGCAGCTGCGCTCGCTGACACTTGTCTTGGGATGAAAACTCTGAACGAGATCGCCGAAAGTGTCACCGGCGATTCACTCGAAGCTACTCTGCAATGGATTTCGGCAGCAGCAGCCGTGCGCACCCTCACGTCCGAAATCGAAACGGCATCATCACGGATCCACGAGCTTGTCGCGGCAGTGAAAGGTTTTTCCTACATGGACCATGCGCCAACGCCCGAACCCGTCGACATCCGTCGCGGCATTACTGACACTTTTACGATGCTTGGGTCGAAGGCGCGCGCCAAATCCATCAAGGTCTCGACCAGCTTTGCCGACGACCTGGCAAGGGCATACGCGGTCGGCGCAGAGCTGAATCAGGTGTGGATGAACCTCGTAGACAATGCAATGGATGCCGTCGGCGTGGGCGGCTGCGTTTCGGTCAGAGCGCTGAACGAAGCAGATTCCATCGTGGTGACTGTCGCGGACGATGGACCTGGAATTCCAAAGGAGATCCAGGGAAGAATCTTCGATCCTTTCTTCACGACCAAGCCGGTGGGTGAAGGTTCGGGCCTTGGGCTGGATGTCGTGCGCCGGCTGCTGCAAAGACACAATGCAAGCATCGCCCTGGAGTCAGCTCCAGGGCGAACCGTTTTCGAGGTCAAGCTGCCTGCAAAACACGCCTCGATTTAAGTATCACTTCGATACTAATTACGCTCCGGGCGCCTTGTAACCAACCTGCTTCTTCGCTGCTGCGTCCATGTCTTCGGGTGAAATGAGCGTGACAGTCTTGAGACTCACAGCGCCGGTTGCATTGACGGCAAGACTCAACGCCGTTGCTGACGCAAGATCCGGCAGGTCACAGATCACATATACGTCCGCATCACCAAACGCAAAATAGAACGACTCCATGGTCCCGCCTGTCTTTTCGATCATGCCTTTCACGAACGTCCGCCGGCTCGAGCCTCCGTCTTTCATTAACCCCTTTACTCCATCGGGGGTGTACGACGCCTGAATCATGTACTTCGCCATAGTCTTCCTCGTGGAATTGGAGAGGCACTAATGTAGCGCGCTCCAGCCGTTCCGCTTTTATGCAGTATCTCGAGCTTGCCTGCGCCCCAGAACCACGGCGACAACAAGCGATATCGCAATCAGGATCCACGATAGCGGGGGTACAGTGACGAACGGCGCCGCTGGTTTTGGTCGTACCGGACCGGCCGCGGCAGGAAGATAGACAAGCAGCGATATCACCGTGACGATCAGCATCATGCTGTACAGGGTAGTCCGAGTCGCTGGTGACCAGCTCGCCGATAACCTCTGCAAAGCGAAGAGAATGACGAACGGAGACAAAACCCATATCGCAATGAGAATCATCACCAGCGGTTGAGCCGCGTTGCTCCCGCTGCGTGTGCCCACGTATGCGAGCGAAGCAACCGATCCAATCGCTCCGATTACAATCGACGCAAGTCCGCTCCGCTGGAAAGTCATTCAGCAAGAACCCGATGCACGAATGAAACGGAAATCGGTCCCTCGCCAACAGCCGATGCAACACGCTTGATGTTGTTGGCTCGCACGTCACCGACAGCGAACACTCCCGGCCTGCTGGTCTCGAGCAGGTAGGGCGCACGCTCGAGTGGCCAGCCGGCGGCGCGAAGATCGCTCGCGGTAAGATCCTGGCCCGTCTTGATGAAGCCGCGCGAATCCATCACCAGACATCCCTCGAGCCATTTTGTTGTTGGCGTCGCGCCCGTCATGACAAAAACGTGTCTGATGTCGTGCGACTCTGAACCTTTGTCACGCGTCGCCCAGGTTACACGCTGCAGATGTTCGTCGCCTTCGACTGATGTGATCTCCGTGCGCGCCTGCACGACAATATTGCCGCTCTCTTCGATTCTTCGTACGAGATACTCCGACATGGTTTCCTTGAGCCCTGCAGATCGAACGAGCATGAAAACCTTTTTCGCAGTCTGTGAGAGAAACACTGCGGCCTGACCTGCGGAGTTTCCGCCACCGACAACAACCACGTCTTCGCCCGCGCACAGCTGCGCTTCGATGAACGTCGCACCGTAGTAAACTCCGGCATTCTCGAAACGCGTCATGTTTTCCACCGGGAGCTTTCTGTATTGAGCCCCGGTTGCAATGATCACAGTTTTCGCCGACAGCTTCTTTCCTTTGTCGATTTCGATAGCGTACGGCTGCACCGCGCAATCGATCCGTGTCGCTCTTTCGGCGATTACAACGTCTGCTCCGAACTTGAGAGCCTGCGTGTATGCGCGCGCAGTCAGATCCTGGCCGCTGATTCCCGCGGGAAACCCCAGATAGTTTTCGATCCAGGAGCTCGACCCCGCCTGACCACCAGGAACGTTCGCTTCGAGCACCAGAACTTTCAGTCCCTCCGATGCAGCGTAGACCGCTGCTGAAAGCCCGGCAGGTCCGCCGCCGACAATCACAACCTCGCGAACGTCCTCCTGGTCGATCGCGTCATTGAAGCCGAGGCAGTCTGCAATCTTGCGATTCGTCGGATTGCGCAGGACAGTGCGTCCCCGACAGATGAGAACCGGAATCTCCTCGATTGAAAACTGAAACCGGTCGAGAAGATCCTGAATGTCAGGATCCGTATCCGGATCCATTGTCGAGTATGGATGCCCGTTACGGGTGAGGAATTCCTTGATTCGCAGCGTGTCGGATGAATGACTCGATCCGACAAGGAGTACATCGCCCAATCCACCGGCAATCAGTGCCGCGCGCCGCAGAAGAAACGCACGCATGAGAATCTCGCTCAGCTCTGCATCGAGCTGAACAAGCGAAACAAGATCTTCACGATCCACTTCGATGACTTCGCCCGGCTCTGCTGCACGAAGCGTCACGAGTGCGCGACGCCCCGACAGCATTGTCACTTCTCCGCTGAACTGTCCCTCCTTCAGCGTCGTGACAGTCGATTCTCCTTCTTCCGATTGGCGAACCGCGTCGATGCTTCCCTTTGTGACGACAAAGAACTTGTCGATCTTTGTTCCAGCTTCACCAAGTATTTCTCCCTGCTTCACAGCCCGACTCCGCCCGTGCGACGCAATTCGTGCAATCTGCGCCGGTGTCAGCGTCGGAAATGACTGCTCACTGCGCTGGAGATTCGGAATCGTCACATCGCTTACTTCGCTTACTTCGCTGCTGGTGGCGGCGCGGGCGGTGTGTAGTTGGCCAGCGCCGGAACCGACATGTAGATCGCCTTCTCTTCGTCATTCATGTCAGGCGAAACGTCGCCAAAGAGAGGCGTGCTCAGATATCGCTCGCCCGTATCGGGAAGCATCGCAAGAATGACAGTTCCCTTCTCTGATTCTTTCGCGAGCTGAAGCGCCGCCGTGAACGTAGCACCAGCCGATATTCCAACGAAAATTCCTTCTTTCTTCGCAAGCTGCTGACTGGATTTCATTGCATCAGGACCCGACACGGTAATGACGCGATCGACATATCCCGCGTGTACGGCATCTCCGGTGAGCTTTGGAATGAAATCCGGACTCCATCCCTGAATCGGGTGCGACTTCCATGATGGATGACGCGATCGGGGCGTACCATCCTCATTTTTCTCCTGCACCGTCCCGCTCGCAACCATCGGAGCATCGGCAGGCTCGGCGAGAATGATCTTCGTCCCGGGCTTTTCCTTCTCGAGCACTCGTCCAACGCCTTTGAGTGTCCCGCCAGTTCCGAAGCCGGTAACCCAGTAATCGAGCCGCTGCCCGTCGAAATCCTTAAGTATTTCTTTCGCTGTCGTTTTCGAGTGATAATCCGCATTCGCTTCATTCTCGAACTGGCGCGCGAGGAACCAGCCATTTTTCGCTGCGAGATCTCTGGCGATGTTCACCATTCCAGTGGCACCAAGCGGCGGAGGCGTGAGCACCACCTTTGCGCCAAGAAAGCGCATGAGGCGGCGGCGCTCGATACTGAATGATTCCGCCATGACCAGGACGAGCGGATACCCCTTGGCCGCGCACACCATCGCGAGCCCGATTCCGGTGTTGCCGCTCGTCGCTTCGATTACAGTCTGCCCAGGCTTGAGCTTTCCGGTTTTCTCGGCGTCCTCGATAATGCCAAGCGCGAGACGATCCTTGACCGAGCCGAGGGGGTTGAATGCTTCGACCTTTACGTAGAGGTCGATGCCTTCGGGAGCAAGTCTGTTGATTTTCACGACGGGCGTGTTGCCGACCGTCTCGAGAATGCTGGAGAAACGAGTCATCGATCAGTACTCATGAGGAGTGGTTTTGGAAATGTACCGTGAGAAATAGGGCTGCACATCGGGCTGGTTGATTTGGAATAAGGGAATTGAAAGGTCAACCCAGGGGTTCAATCAGGTACTTGCAACAGCAAGAAATACGGCATATCTTGCCATTGTAATGCCTCGCGCCCTTACCCGCGCAGCACCCCAACCGGCTCCTGTTCTCGCTAAAGCTGCAATGGCAGCAGCGAAGAGACTGGAGCTCAAGAACAAACAGCTCGCTGAGATCATCGGGACCAGCGAAGCGTTTGTGTCGCGCCTGAAATCCGGGCGCGGACTCGACCCGGAGCGCACCGAAGGGCAGCTCGCTCTTCTTTTCCTCAGGCTGTATCGATCGCTCGATGCGCTCGTCGGTGGCGACGATACCAAAGCCCGTGCCTGGCTTCACACTGAAAACAGTCACGTCCGCGGAGTTCCGGCCGAGCGTATTCGTACTGTCGAAGGACTGGTGGATGTCGTTCAGTATCTGGACGCGATGCGCGGGCGACTCTGAGCTTCGCGTTCTCCGCCTCTCGCCGTGGCGAGTGGTGGAAGCGCAGCATCAGGTCTCGACGCGCAAGCTCGTTGACTCCACTGAGGAGCAGATACTTCTCGAGGAGCTGATCGACAGCGTGAAGCCGCCCGATATCACGCGCGGCCGTCTTCACTATCTCCTGTTCACTCCGTTTCGCTATCCTCCGCTTCCGCACGGTTCACGATTCGGGGGACGACACGAGCGTGGCATATGGTATGGATCGCTGGAGCTGCGCAGCGCGTTCGCTGAAGTTGCGTACTATCGCCTGCTTTTCATCGAAGGAAGTCGCGCCACGCTCGGTACGATCACTACTGCTCTCACCGCATTTACTGCGAGTTGTCGAACTGCAAAGGGAATCGACTTAACAATCGAGCCATTCGAATCCTGTCACTCGAGGATCTCTTCGCCAGTGAGTTATGAAGCATCGCAGCAGCTCGGTGTTGAAATGCGCGAAGCAGGTGTGGAGGCGTTTCGTTTCTGGTCAGCGCGTGATGCGGAAGATGGAATCAATGTCGGCGTGTTTTCTCCGTCGGTCTTTGGGCGGGCAAAACCGAAATCCTTCGAGACGTGGTACTGCGCTGCATCACGTGACCGGGTAGATCTGACTCACGCGGATTATTTCACGCGAAGCAATTTCACATTTCTCCGCGAGCAGTTCCTGGTCAGTGGCGAGCTGCCATCTCCCGCGATCTGAGAGTCGGAATGACTTCTTTCGAGTAATAAGGCTCCTGGTTTCCCCAGAAGATGTAATCGAGCTTGAGATCTTCCAGTGCGAACTGAAGCAGTTCGAGGGGAGTGACTTTCTTCCCGGTTTTCGGATTGATCTCCGCGAGATTGTCGTCCTGAACAGCAAGCCCTGTTGGAACAACCCCCGCTGCATCACGCAGTAATGGATAGGAGCTCTTCATCTGCCCCGGACGTGATGGCATCAAGTCGGGTCCTCCAACAGCAGCCTTGATCGAAGTCGCAAAGCTGTAGATGTCTTTCAGGTATCCCTTGTCGTCAGTGGGGCGCCATTCACCGGGCATGAAGTTGGCATACTGCATCGCAACTGATTTCGGGAATGCTTTCTTGAGAGCAGCGAGATTAGTCTTGATCGCTGCGCGATAGATGTCATTTGTATAGCCTGGCGGAAACAGCTTGCCCGTGCTGCCATACTCCATCGACGTCTCGGGAAGATTGATTCCTTCGATCTCACCGTCGAATTCCTTGCCGAGTGCTGTGAGCAGCTTTGCGAATCTCTCCTGCACTGCAGGATCCCACCGTCGCGCAACCCAGCCTGAAGGTTTCACCGACTCATCGTTGTCGCCGCGCACACTGTAGGTCTTCTCTGCGCCGCCGTGATACACAGTGTCCCTCAGCAGGTATTCAGGAACATTCTTCTGGTCGCCAAACGAAACGTCCTGCAGCTGAATCCAGAGTTTCTTTCCGTGCGATTTTAGGAACTCGAGATTCTGCCGAACCTCGCTGAAGTCGTAGCCGTTCTTTCCGCGCTCGAGAAATTTCCAGGTGTAAATGATCTGCGCGCCTTCGATGGACTTCGTGTTCAGGAACAGGCTGTCGGTTTTGATCGCGTCGCGGTCGCCAGCGAAGAATACGAAGTGATGAATCGGCTTTTGTGCCTGCGCTGAGGTTGCGACAAGCAATGCCGCGGCAAGATAGTTACATCGCATTGACTACAATGTCCGGAGAGTGGACGAGAGTCTGATACACAACGCAGTATCTCTCCGTCAGACGGATCAACGTCGCGATCTGTTCTTCGGTTGCGTCAGTATCGAGCGCGATCTTGAGCCTGATGCTCTGAAATCCAACCGGCGCCTCCTTCGATACTCCCAGCGTCCCGCGAAAATCGAGGTCACCTTCCGCTTCGAGAGTTGCATCACGCAGCTCGATTCCAAGCGCCGTCGCAACAGCATTCAGCGTCACACCCGCACATGCAACCAGCGCCTCGAGAAGCATGTCACCGGAACACGCGCTGAGCCCATTGCCGCCAGTTGCAGGATGAAGCCCTGCGGCAACCAGTGCCTTACCCGTTTCAATCTTGCACGTGACACCTTCCCCAAGCTTGCCCGATGCGCGAAGCGTGACCATCGCTGCGCCGGGATCTTCACGATACCGCTCCTTGAGAGGAGCCTGCATTGCCTTCAGTTCTTCAATCTTCATGATGTCCGCACTTCGATGATGTGAGCCTGAATCTTCGAATCCACTGCGCCGTTCCCGAACCGCGCAGCGATAGCCTTTTCACAGACAGCGGTAGCTTCGTCGAGGCGCATCTGATCCCGCGCGACAATTTCGTCTCGCAAAGGTGTCCCGTGACAATACGCTACTGCAGGAATCCGCGGCGAGTCGGCGCGACTTCGATGAGCAACCGTAT
>DASROK010000039.1:0-6288 GCA_035646915.1 Gemmatimonadaceae bacterium | reverse complement strand
GCTTCGCTCTCGGAATCGAGACTCGAAGTAGCTTCATCGAGAATCAGGATTCGCGGATCGGCAAGAATTGCGCGTGCAATTGCAACCCGCTGCCTCTGCCCACCGGAAAGCTTGACTCCACGCTCGCCGACGATCGTCTCGTATTTCTGCGGAAATTGCTCGACGAATTCATCGCAGTGAGCAATGCGGCTCACCGCCTGAACTGCCTCATCAGTCGCAGCGGGTCGCGCGAATGCAATGTTCTCCCTGATGGTCCCGTCGAACAGGAAATTATCCTGCATCACTACGCCGAGCTGTGAGCGATAATCGCGAAGCCTTACATCGGAGAGGTCGTGTCCGTCGACGAATATCTCACCAGACTGGGGACGATTGAATGCCATCACCAGTCCGATCAGCGTGCTCTTTCCTGATCCGCTGGACCCGACGAGTGCAGTGGTCGATCCAGCTTCCGATTTGAATGAAACGCCCTTGAGAACAGGCACGCCGGGTACGTACTCGAAAGTCACGTCCTTGAACTCGACGCTGCCTTCTAAAAGATCCAGCCGTTGCCGCTCTTCGTCCTGCTCATCTTCCGTCGCCATGTCGCGGATCTCGCGGATTCTGTCGAGTCCCGCAAAAGCTTCGCTGATCTGGGTTCCAACAGACGCAATCTGAATCAGCGGAGCAGCGACAAGCCCGATGAAGAAGATGTACATCACGAGTCCGCCTAAAGTCATCGAGCCGTTGAGTATCGAACGGCCGCCAACCGTGATCATGATGACGCCGATGGCGCCCACGATGAGTGTCGCGCCTGCACCGACGAGAGATGTACCGGTGATCGACCGGCGAATGTTATCGAACAGCCGGCTTACACCTTCGGCGAAGGTCTTTTCCTCCCTCCCTTCAGCGACATACACCTTGAGTGTGCGAACGCCTCCAAGAGACTCAGCGAGGCGGCCGGTAACTTCGGCATTGATGACACTGCGCTCACGGAAAAGCGGGCGGAGTCGAGCGAATGCCATCGCCATCAATCCGCCGAATGTCAGCAGGACTACGAGAACAATCGCGGTAAGCCGCCAGTTCAATGCGAACAGAACGCCGACGCCGATTACGGCGGTGAACAGACCGCCGACGAGCTGGATGAGCCCCGTGCCAACGAGATTTCTCACGCCCTCTGCATCGCTCATGATGCGGGATATGAGAACGCCGGTCTTGGTGGAGTCGAAGTAGGAAACGGGAAGGTGAAGAACGTGCTTCTGCACCTTCATGCGCATCTCCATGATCGCCTGCTGCGCGACAATGCTCACTACCTGGGACAGCGCGTAGCTGGTCGACGCCTGTATCAGCACCGCCGCAATGGCAGCGAGCGCAATCCAGGTGAGCATCTCGGGACGATGCTTCGCGAGAACTTCATCGATCACGTACTTCGAGCTCGCCGGAAGTACGAGACCGGACAGGCGGCTCAGGAGCATGAGAAAGAGCCCGATGGTCAGTGACCGCCGGTGGACCCAGACGAGCTCCCGGGCCTCGGCCCACGCTCGCTGATAGTTGATTTTCTTCTTTGTCTTTTCGGCCAAGTTCAGGAATTACATTTTTTGTTCGACGATAACGATAACAGGAAACACAGGCTCAACGAATGAAGCTGATCGTAAATGCGTTTCTGGCCATTGTCCTCACGGCAGCCGGCGCGAGCGGGCAGACCCTGTCGCCCGCCGAGCGGAAGATGCGCGACTGGATCCAGGCGCATTCCGGTGAACAGGCCGCTTACCTCGAGAAAGTGGTCAATATCAACTCGGGCACGTTCAATCTTGCAGGCGTGAAAGCGGTCGGCGATGAGTTTGCAAAAGAATTTCAGGCTCTTGGCTTCGAGACTCGGTGGATTCCCATGCCCGCCGAGATGAAGCGCTCAGGGCATTTTTTCGCCGAGCACAAGGCGAAAAAGAAGAGCAGGAATACCGGGAAGACAATTCTTCTGATCGGCCACCTCGACACTGTATTCGAGGGTGAAGGCCAGAAATGGTCGATGGTGAACGACTCGACCGCAAAGGGCGCAGGCTCGAGCGACATGAAAGGTGGCGACGTAGTGATACTGTACGCGCTCAAGGCGATGAAGGCAGCCGGAACGCTCGATGATACCAACATCATCGTTGCGTTTACGGGTGATGAGGAGAATGGAGGTGAGCCCGAAAGCATCTCTCGCCGCGATTTGATAGAAGCTGCAAAGCGAAGCCAGATTCTTCTTGGATTCGAGGGCGATGCCGGCAAAGCAACGGTGGCGCGCCGCGGATCGAGCTCATGGGTATTGACGGTGACCGGGCGGCAGGCGCACTCGGGCGGAGTGTTCTCGAGTGGATCGGGATATGGAGCGATATACGAGCTTGCGCGGATTCTCAACGAATTCCGCGAGACACTCTCGAAGGAGCAGTATCTCACTTTCAATCCCGGTGTGATTGTCGGCGGAACTGAAGTGAAATACGACAGCGCCTTGATTTCAGGCAGCGCTGCAGGAAAGCTCAACATCATTGCGCCGTCTGCCTATGCGCATGGCGATCTGAGATTCCTCAGGCCTGGCCAGCTCGACAGTGCTCGCGCGACAATGCGTGAGATTGTCGGGAGGCATCTGCCACAGACGTCGGCATCGATTTCGTTTGCGGATGGAATACCGTCGATGCCGCCAACTCCGGGTAATTACGCTCTGCTCGCGACGTTGGACAGCGTGACGAAGGCGCTTGGTCAGGGGCCAAGCGAAGCTTTGGATCCGGGCCTTCGGGGTGCCGGCGATATTGCCTATGTATCGCAGTACGCGGACGCTTTGGACGGACTCGGGGTGGACGGCACTCGATCACATACACCTGATGAGACTGTGAATTTGCGATCCCTTCCACGGTCCACAGCGCGAGCTGCCGTGTTGATCAATCGATTGGCACACCGGCGGAAATAATTTTTGTCGCTATACCAGGTCTAACCGACAACTTCTTGCATGATCGAATTGACTGCAGCGATCTCGTCCTCGTTCACGAGATGCCCCATTCCCGGATAGAGCTTCATCGTCACGCGCGCGCCCATGTGGCGAAGCGCGGAAGCTGACTCGGTTACCCGTAAAGCGGGAATGTGTCCGTCGATGTCACTGCAGCCAAAAAACACCGGAGTGTCGTCGAAACTTCCAACGTAGTTACGCGGTGTTCCATCCGGCCCGATGAGGCCGCCGCTCAAAACAGCAATGCCGCCATAACGCGCAGCGTTTCGTGCAGCGTACTCGACCGAAAGGCACGCGCCCTGAGAAAAACCAAGGAGCATTGTCTTCTCGAGAGGAATTCCTGCATCACTGATCATTGCGATCACATCAGCGATCGCGGTGATACCCGATGAAATTCCGGGCTCGTTACTCGGCATGGGCGCCATGAAGGAATTCGGGTACCACGTATTCCCCGAAGCTTGCGGCGCGAGAAACGCAAAGCCCTGCGGGGTGAGCGCAGGTACGAGACTCAGAATACTCTCGGCGGTCGCGCCTCGCCCGTGAACCATTACCATTGCCGCGCGAGCTTTCTCGAGCGGTACGCCCATGGTTCGAACAGGCATTCCCTGATGAGGTCCAGCCACTGGTGTTGTTTGAGTCGACATTTTCAGGTTGCGATTTCGGCCGTTTCCTCGCTCGGTTCCCAGCGATCGACGGTGATTGGAGTCAGCGACGTCTCGATACGACTGCGGCTGGATTCCAGCCACGGTGGGATCCTGAGAGATTCGCCAAGTGATTCCTGAGGCTCGTCGACCTGGAACCCGGGGCCAAGGGTCGCAAGCTCGACGATGTGTCCGTCAGGGTCGTGCAGATACACGCTCTTGAAATAGACGCGATCCATTACGGGAGTCACCTGAATTCCAGCTGACATCAACTTTTCGCGCCACTCGAGCTGCGTTTCATCATCGGCAACTGCGAGCGCGAAGTGATGAGTCTGGCCAGCGCCCATTCGCACCGGTTTTTCGCGCTCCGGCTTTCGCTCGAAGTAGGTGATCAGCGTGCCCGGCTTTCCATCGCCGACCCCCCAGTACCAGTGGAAAGACTGCGGATCATCGAAGTTGTTCGTCTGCTTCACGAGGCGCATTCCGAGCGTGCCGTGATAGAAATCATGTGTGCGCTGAATATCCTGGCCGATTGCGGTGATGTGATGAATGCCGTAGTCCAGACGCATCGAGGGAAGGATGTCAGGAACAGGATCAGGCCACGTCGTAGCCTGGATTTTTTCCTTGTCACGATTTCCTGTCAGCATTTCAGGGGGCGGCGCACGATGAGTCGTTCCGATCGATTCCGCCGGTTCGTCCCGTGTCCAGCCCGGACCTCGGGTAGCGAGCTCGACAATGGTTCCGTCAGGGTCGCTGATGTAAAGACTGGTGAAATAGTGTCTGTCGAGCGGGCCCTTCACTGCAATTCCCAGATCTACAAGTCTCCGCTTCCAGCGAAGCAGGTTGTCATAATCCTGCACGTGAAGCGCGAAGTGATGAGTGCCGCCAATTCCCGGAGATCCGCGCGCAGCATTCGGCCACTCGAAAAAAGTCACGAGCGAAGCCGGCTCTGCCAGCTCGTTTCCAAAGTAGAGATGGTATGTAGTTGGCGCGTCGAAGTTGACGGTGCGCTTGACGAGCCTCAGTCCAAGGACTCGCGTGTAGAAGTCGGAAGTTCGCTGCGCCGACTGGCAGACGATCGTGATGTGATGGATCGATAGAATGGACATCTTCGGGACGGCTTGAGCGCTTGCCTCAAGCATGTCCCAAAAATGTCGGCTTCGCTAGTCAGTGCTCGCGAAATAGCCCGATGGAGATGGAACTGCGGCGACGTTCACGTCGATTGGCAGCTTCACGCCATTGTGAGTCTGAACCACATCGAGCACCCCCTGCCACACGGCCGCGAATTCGTGGCCGACCTCGGTTGGCTCCTTGTCCTCGGAAAATCCGCGTCCACTCGCAATCCAGAACGGCGGCTGTTCCATGCGCGCTGCATTCACGAAAATCGTCGCGACATCCTTGTAGATGGTCTTCGCGTTGTGATCGTGCACGTAGTATCCGGGGCGATACGTGCCATCAGACAACACGCGAGCCGTCCACGCCTTGTAGTAGTCGCGCATCGCGGCGGGGATCTTGTCCATTCGCTCGATGTCGAGGAACACGACGGTACCGCGCGGAAACCCTTCAGTCTGCGCGCGTGCAATCGCGTCGTTTGCATCCTTGAGTCCGCGCGCGCCGCTCACCAGGTGAGTCGAGCATGACTTTCCGCTGGGCGCTTTCGCATACGTCACGTATCGAACGGGAACGCGTTTCTTCACGTGCCTCGCAACACGTTTTCCGTTAACCCGGCGATACACTTTGACACTCTTGGTGACCCACTTTGTCCTGACAATGCGCTGTCGCGGCGTGCCGCTCCACACCTGCTGGCCGACGTAAATGACGGCAAGGCCCCATCCCATGTCAGTCAGAGTCTGACGCTTTCCTGACCAGCTTTCGCCTTTGTGACAGGGAGCAGATGGCAGATAGTATCCGACCCATTCGTACGGAGCGCCGTCTTCTTCGCGCCACGCCTGCATGGCGTCGTCACCCGGGTACGCGTATGTGTCGAAGCCAAGGTGCTTGCCAGTGCGCAGGTCATTCGTGATTCGATATGATGCCTCGTCTACTGCACTGCTGATCGCAGAAACCGGATCAGGAATGTGTGCAGAGGGAGTGTAGCTCACAGCCAGAGGCAGGAGCAGCGCTATCATAGCGGCAGTTTTGATTTTGGACACTTCAACCTCCATCACAAATCTGCGAGCGCACGACAGAAATACAGTATTTCCACGCGAACCAGCGCGAACGGGATTGTACCTCTCAAAGAAGCAGAAAGTTCCGGATTTTCCCCCCTGAAAAGGTGTGCAAATTGCGCATGGATCGGTCTGATTTGAACCATGGAGAATTCATGATCAGACCGTTCAGTCTGTGGTGCGCCGGAGTCGCCATTCTCGGATGCGCTTCTGCCGGAGGAATGACCAGCAGCGCTCCTGCATGCGCGAACAACGCCGGCATCGACCTGCCTGCCGGCTTTTGCGCTTCGATCTTTGCGGACAGCCTCGGCAAAGCCCGATATCTCGCGATCGCCGAAAACGGCGACGTGTATGTCTCGATCGAAGGCACGAATCCGCAGCAGAAAACTCCATCACCTGCTTTCATTGCGCTGCGCGACACGAATCACGACGGCCGCGCCGACCAGATCGAACGGATTGGCCAGATCGGCAATACAGGCATCGCGTTGAGCAACGGATACCTGTATGTCGATCAGGGCGAAAC
>DASROK010000038.1:0-4000 GCA_035646915.1 Gemmatimonadaceae bacterium | reverse complement strand
ACATTCACGCTCCAAATTCTTTGCGCCTTATGCTGCAGGAATGCGACGATCGAGCCGTTACCAATGCGCGAAATCAATCACCGTATCGCCCGATGAGCACTCATTCGACAGTATTGGTGCCATGATCTCGCTCCGCACCGCAGCGCAGGCAGTGTTGCTCGTCATTGCGTCATCGCTCCTGATTCTCCTGTCACCGCCGCCGCCGGAGTCTCAGCGTTCGCTCATCTGCGCCGAAGCAAACTTCATCGGACCTCACGCGCACATTCTGGTGAATTGCGATGCTGAATCTTTCGTCCGCCTCGCCCAGCACCCGTCACTGGTCTTCGAGCCCCGGTCGATGCGACAGACACGACCTGGATACGCCGCGCTTGGATGGACTTTCTCATGGCCCTTCAAGTGGATGGACTCGCGGGGAGGAAACTCATATTACGCGGGCTACGTCGCACTGAACATCGTTCTGATGATTCTCATGACGATGATGCTCGCGAGCTTCATAGAGGCAAATTCCCTGATCGCTCCGGCAGCGATTGTTCCGACTGCGATACTCCTCGTGAATCACATCACCAAGGCATTCACCTGGACGCCGCATCAGCAGATCATGGGTCTTTTCATCTCGATGCTTGCCATCTTCCTAGCGCGAACGGCGGTCAAGCGGGAATCAATTCCGGGCGCTCTCGAAGTATTTGCCGGCGGCCTGCTCCTTGGCCTGGCGTGTCTCGTTTATGGAGGATTCCTGCTTGTTCCCGCATCGATGATCGCCGCGCGCTGGATGTACCGGCGCGACGGCCACGGGCACATGACACTTCTGGCGCTGAGCACGCTCGCAGTGATGGCAATCCCGCTGATTGCGTGGAGATCGCTCGTCATCGCAAAGACTGGATCATTCTACAGTCACGAAACGCAGTACTATCACGAGTTCGTGTGGATCACTGAGCGGCTTCGCGATGGAACGCTGGCGGCGGCTGCAACACAGAATGCCGCCGCTTTTGCCGGGACATTTCCGCGCGCGCTCGCAGTTCCCGTTGCATTCCTGGTGGCAGTGAACGGAATCGCAATCGCACGCGGGGGAACCAGAACGCAACCGCGCATGAACGATTCGATCAGAGCATCGATTGCATTCCTGATTGTCGCAATCGTGTTCTACGCGCTCATGGGATTCTACGATCCGCGTCTCACGGCGACGCTCATCCCGCCACTGATTGTGATTGTCGGGCAGCTGACGAGAGAATCGCTTTCAGGTGAAAGGCCCGGAAAGCCGAAATGGCTTCCCGAGCCTCTTACGATTGCAGCGATTGGTTACGTCGCGCTCGTCATCCTGCTTCCCGGCCCGTACGCTTAGCAGCTATACAGTAGCTCCATGGCACTTCTTGAATTTCTTCCCCGAGCCACACGGGCACGGATCATTGCGCCCGACATTTTCCCAGCCTGCCGGAGTTGCATTCGCTGCTGCATTCAATGAGCGAACGCGGCCCGCGCCAGTGACGATCGGCTCCGCACGTGCAGCAGCTTTTCTTGTCGGCGGCTCGGCAGGGCCGATATCGACAACCTCTTCCGGCTCGCCATCGCCGTTCACTTCCTCATCCGGAATGATGTCCTCGAGAACTCCGAGCGCGTTGTAGCGGCGAGTGGGGGCAGCGGGACGCTCACGATCATTCCCGTCACCGAACACAGGCGGCGGATTGAACTGAATCTGCGCGCGAAGGAATCGCTCGGTGAACGTGTGATAGATGTCCTCCATCAATCCTTCGAACATCGAATACGCTTCCTGCTTGTACTCGATGAGAGGATCCTTCTGGCCCCATGAGCGATAGTGAATCGCGTTGCGCAGCTGATCGAGATCGTAGAGGTGATCTTTCCACTTCTCGTCGAGCACATTGAGCATGACGAGCGAAAGGAGCTGACCGCCGAATTCCGCCAGACCGGAGAGCTTGTCGTTGAATGCTTTCTTCCCCGCGGCGACAGCGACTTCCTGCGCGGCGGCGAGTGACGTCGGCTTGTCGTGCCCCTCTTCGTACTCCGGAACGCTGAGCAGGTAATGCATCAGCAGATCCTGTCGCAGAAGAGCGAAGTCCCAGTCCTCTTCCTCCTCGAAGTTCGCGAGGTTGGTCTCGACGCGCCGCGTAATTCCCTTTTCCAGCATTTTCTCGGCTTCGCCCTTCAGCTCCTCACCACCGTCCAGGGCAAAAGACCGCAGCGAGTAAATCACTTCACGCTGCTGGTTCATTACATCATCGTACTCGAGGAGCCTCTTGCGGGACTGGAAGTTCTGAAGCTCGACGCGCTTCTGAGCCTGCTCGATCGACCGCGTGATCAGTGGATGCGTCAGCATCTCGCCTTCTTCCGCTCCCATGCGATCCATCAGCTTCGCGATGCGATCGCTTCCGAACAGCCGCATGAGATCGTCTTCGAGCGACAGGAAGAACTGCGACGATCCCGGATCTCCCTGGCGTCCCGCGCGCCCGCGCAGCTGGCGATCGATTCGGCGTGACTCATGCCGCTCGGATCCAATGATGTGAAGTCCGCCGCATTCTTCGACTTCGACAGGCTTGTTCTCCGGATCTTTCACGACCGACGGCTTGGACTCGGTGACACCCGCGCCGAGTTTGATGTCGGTACCGCGGCCGGCCATGTTCGTGGCGATTGTGACTGCGCCGGGCTGACCCGCGTTCGCAACGATCTCGGCTTCGCGCTGGTGATACTTGGCGTTGAGGACGTTGTGCGTAATTCCCGCACGCTTGAACATTCGCGAAAGCGTCTCCGATACGTCGACGCTCACCGATCCAACGAGCACCGGGTAGCCGAGCTTGTGAAGGCGCTCGGTCTCCTCGAGAATCGCGTTGTATTTCTCACGCCGCGTCTTGTAGACCAGGTCGTGGCGATCGTCGCGAATTACATCGCGGTTTGTCGGAATTACGGAAACACCGAGTCCGTAGATCTCGTGGAACTCCCCCTCTTCCGTTTCCGCAGTACCGGTCATTCCCGAAAGCTTCGAGTACATGCGGAAATAGTTCTGGATGGTGATGGTCGCCATGGTCTGCGTCTCACCCTTCACCTGAACTCCTTCCTTTGCCTCAACTGCCTGATGCAGTCCTTCCGACCATCGGCGTCCCGGCATGGTGCGCCCCGTGAACTCATCGACGATGAGCACCTGGCCTTCCTGCACCACGTAATTCACGTCGATCTCGTACAGGGAATGCGCGCGCAGCAGCTGATGCACGATGTTCAGTCGCTCACTCTTCGCGGCATACTCACGATTGATCGCATTCCGTGCCTCGAGCTTTTCTTCCGGCGACATCTCGAGATCGTGATCGATGCGATGCACTTCCTGCGAAATATCCGGCAGCACGAACGCTTCGTGATCCTGAGGCGACATGAACTCGATGCCGCGATCGGTGAGATGAACGCTGTGCCCCTTCTCGTCGAGGA
The DNA here is from genome assembly GCA_035646915.1 of Gemmatimonadaceae bacterium. Lineage (GTDB taxonomy): Bacteria > Gemmatimonadota > Gemmatimonadetes > Gemmatimonadales > Gemmatimonadaceae > UBA4720. The sequence continues at coordinate 574 of DASROK010000038.1, read as the reverse complement.
CATAGAGAAGATCTTCCTCGATATCGCGATACTGCTGCTTTGACGGAGGAAGCTTCCTGTCGGCGAGATGATTCAGCTCCATCTTCTGCACGAGCTGCTTTGTTCCCGTCTCCTGAAGGATCTTGAGAAGCCGCTTGTTCTTTGGCGCGCCGAGCTGCGCCTGATAGAGCTTTACTGCCGCGGTCTCAGTGTCACCGGACTCGAATGCGCGCTCGCCTTCTCCAACCAGCGTATTTGCGAGATCGCTCTGCTTTCGCACAAGTCGGGCAACCGCCGCATTGTGCTGCGCATACTCTGCATCCGACTCATTTCCAACCGGACCGGAAATGATGAGCGGAGTGCGAGCTTCGTCGATGAGCACCGAGTCAACTTCGTCGACGATCGCATAGACGTGACTGCGCTGCACACGCTGATCGTTCGACACGACCATGTTGTCGCGCAGATAGTCGAAGCCGAACTCGTTGTTCGTCCCGTAGGTGATGTCGCACTCGTATGCCGCTCGTCTCTCGAGCGTGCCGGGCTCAGTGTCATCGATGCACCCGACAGTGAGGCCGAGATACTTGTATACATGGCC
>DASROK010000037.1:0-2236 GCA_035646915.1 Gemmatimonadaceae bacterium | reverse complement strand
CAGTATCGCTTACCGATTCGCGAACCAGCAGGGTTCTCTGGAGCGAGCGCCGGGCATTCGCGCAGGACGAGATGCGCGAGATTGGCCGGGACATTGTCATTGGAGTCCTCGCCTCTATCGGAGAGCCTGCGACTGACGAAGAAAAACGAATCATCGGCGGCGGATTTCCTTCGAGCGCCGAAGCTTACGAAGAATTCCTGACAGGCAATGCTCAGCTCGCGCGCCGATCGCCGCCTTCAATTGAATCTGCGCTTCATCATTATCGCCGGGCGAGCGAGCTCGACACGAAGTTCGCAGCTGCGCTTGCGCGACAGGCGTACGGATACGCCGTGCTCGTGGATTGGGGGTGGAAGCCGTCGAAGGATCTGCCGGCGGACATGCTGAGTGAAGGGATGCTTCTCGCTGATCGCGCGATTGGTCTCGATTCGACTTCGGCCGATGCGTGGCTGGCGCGTGCTTACATCCTGCGGCAGCGCGACCCTCGAAAATTTGCAGGCTCCATTGAAGCGTTCGAGCATGCGATTACACTCGATCCTTACAATGCGGAAGCGTTCCATCAGTATGGTCAGGCGTTGATGGCGCTTGGACGATACACCGAAGCGTATGCAGCGTATCGAAGATCGCTGGATTTGGAACCCGGTCGTGCAACCGAGCTTGTGCCTATGGCAGCGCTCGACGAGCGGCGGGGACGCTTGCACGAGGGAACAGTTTTGCTGGACAGTGCAGTCGCCGCTGCGCCGCAGGTTGGCTATGTGCGAGCAATGCGATCGATGTTCAGGTCGCAGGCGGGAAACTTCAAGGGAGCTCAGGACGATGCGACCGATGCGCTCGCTCTCGACTCGAGTTACAGAATGCCTGGACTTACTGCGCTGGCGAGATCGCTGTGGCTTGCAGGCGATAAGTCCAGGGCACTTACCGTTGTAGCCGAGGCAGAGCGGTCAGTCTCCAATCCGTCGGCGCCTGATCCCACTGAAGCTTTCTGGCTGGCGATGGCAGAGGTTGCGACGCAGCGGCCGGAGAAAGCGGTGACTCTTCTTCGCAATTCCAAACCGCGCGGCGCGTGGCTGTGGTTTTATTTCGGAGCGTCAGACCTGAATGAGTTCCGTAAACGGCCGGAGGTGAGCGAGCTCATGGCTGAGCTGGATCCGAGACGGTGAGTTGTGGAACATCTCGTGCAAATGCCCCTGACAAATGTCATCATACTCCAGGCTTCAGCGCGCATCCCTAATTGTCATTCTCTCGGCGTCGACTGTAACCCAGCTCGCCGCACAAGCGCCGCAGGACACCACGCACAAGGCAGGCAAACCGCTCTTCACTCGCGATGACGCCTTTCTCGCGCTGGGTTTTGCGGGAGTAACCATTGCGATGTTTCCCGCTGACAAAGCGCTCGCCCGGCACCTTCGCGAGCCGAGCTCGGCGGAGAACAAGTTCATTGGAGACGTGACAACGGGATCGGAGACACTCGCGCATCCCGGAGCGTTGATCGTTTCATCTGCTGCCTACGTCGTCGGCAAGGCGACTCATCGAAGGACGCTTGCGGACGTCGGACTCCACAGTGCGGAGTCGATAGTGCTTGGCACGGCGATCACTGGAGTTGTGAAGGAGCTCGCCGGGCGATCGCGGCCCTTCGTAACAAATGGAACAGATCCGAAGGATTTCAAGTTTGGGGGTGGCTTCAGCTCCGACGACAGGAAGTCGTTCCCATCCGGGCATTCGACTGTCGCGTTTGCGGCTGCAGCGGCGCTCACCGGCGAAGTGAAGCACTGGTATCCGCACGCGACATGGATCGCGGGGCCTGTGCTCTACACTGGCGCAACAGTCGTTGGTTTGTCACGCATGTATCACGACAAGCATTGGGCAAGCGATGTCGCACTCGGTGCTGCGGTGGGAACATTCAGCGGAATCAAGGTCGCGCGATACTCGCACAATCATCCCGACAACCCAGTCGACCGACGATTGCTCGGCGTAATCGCAGGCCCGAATGGCGAAGGTGGCGACATGGTCGGCGCTTCAATTGCGTGGTAACAGTTTACTCTTCGTTGTCCTTCCTTCCAACCTTATAGGCTTTCAGCACATCCTCGAGCGTTACCAGGCCTAACAGGATGCGCGCATTCGCGCGGCTCACTACGGGGAGTACGCTGTGCCCGGATTCACCCATTCTTGTGAGCGCTTCACCCAGCGGATGATCTGCATGAACGTGAACGAAGCGATTGTCCTGTGCATTACTCTTCAGAAT
>DASROK010000036.1:0-3253 GCA_035646915.1 Gemmatimonadaceae bacterium | reverse complement strand
AAGTGACAGTAGACGCAGTTCATCTGAAGAGTCTGAACGTGCATCGGATGCGGAAATTTGACTGGCTGGACCGGGCTGTTTCCCTGCGAGGAGCTCGCACCCGCATAAGCCGACAACATTGCCGCCACTGCGGCCAAGGCGAGGAAACCGGGAATGGCGAACCATTTCCTTCGTGGATTCATTCTGGGGCGGAAAGGCGAGTCATTTGATCTGCTTTGTGAAGAAATTCACAAGCGGCGAAACTGGCGGGAAAAATGTCCACGCAAGAATTTAACCGCAAGCGGTGAGCGTCATTGATTTGCTGCTGAACGACGCTCACGGTCGATTGTGCGAAGCACTTCGATCGACATCGCACGCAAAAAATCTGTCTCGCGTCCGTCGATCTGTGCTCGATAGATGATCGATCTCAGCGAGCGCATCACGTGTTCCTGGTTTCTCGTCTTGAAAAACGCAATCGCCTCGAGCGCGCGATAGGCGTCGGCGAACAGCATCTCGAGTCTCTCACTCGTCGGAGGATCAGTGAGCTTGCTCGGCGGAGCAAGCGTGCGCGTTGCGTCATCTGCCTTGAGGTGCAGCTCGTAGAGCGCAATGAGCACAGCCTGCGCGAGATTGAGCGACGCGTAGTTGGTTGTTGGAATCGTCACAACGCGCTGGCAGAGATCGAGCGCTTCATTTGGAAGGCCTTTATCCTCTCTTCCGAAAACAATCGCGACGCTTCCCTTCTCAGCGGCGTCGAGCAGGTCGACTGCGGCTTCAGCGGCCGTGACTATACCGCGTCTTTCAGCGCGCCGCCTCGCAGTGAATCCGGCGACGAGAACGCAGTCCGCAATTGCTGCTTCAAGAGTTTCGAACTGCTCGATCGCTTCAATGATCTCATGCGTATCATGCGCAACACCGATGAGCCGATAGGGATCGTAAGCGACGGGGCGCACGAGTCTCAGCTGCGACACGCCCATGTTCTTCATCGCGCGGATTGTTGCGCCGATGTTAATCGGATCCTGCGGTTCGTAAAGAACTACTCTGACACTTTGTAGAATCGATTTTGACATGCTGTAAAACCAGAAAATCGGTATCGGGTACCGGGAGCCAAGCTGACAGCTGTCAGCTAAAGCTACCGGTATCCGGTACCGATTTTCTGGTTTTTGTCAGATCAGGATCAGGTGACTGGCCGTCCCGTTACGAGGCGGTAGATAATCACAATCACTGCAATCACGAGCAGCAGGTGAATCAGCCCTCCGCCGACGTGGACCACGAAGAACCCCAGAATCCACAGGATCAGCAGAACCATCGCAATCGTCCAGAGCATTGACGAAATCCTCAGTAAAGGTTGTTCCGCGAGTCCGCGGCGCGCCTACTGCAATGGCAACACTCGTACCGTTGGGCGCTATCTCGGACCGCGCTCCACGTACTGCGACGGATCACGCTTGTGCTGTTCCTCGTGCAAAGCCTGTCGGCCGAGCAGGATTCGCGTCGCCCGGATGTCGTGGCCGATGTCGATGAGCAGGAGCGCAAGGTCACCAGTGCCGAACAGAAGACCTGCCAGCACAACGAGCCGGCTTATCTCGCCGAGAAGCGTCGGGATTGCTGCCGTTCCCTGCGCAATGAGACCTGTTACGATCTCCGAAAGAAGCAGAAGCAGCAGCACTGCGGCCATCAGCTTGAACAGCTTCGACAGATAGCCGAGCCCGGTGTAAGGCTCGAGATCGGCCGATCTCACCGGCATGGACGGGTCAGCGCGGTGAGGTTTGGTCGGCGAGGCCCTTCCCGTCGGGGAGTCAGGGCCGCTGTGCTCGGACACTACAGTCGCTTCATCCATTTTAATCTCCGGTTCCTATCCATCGCGCGGGATAGCCACGCGTGTCAATATGAGTGAACGGCCCATGGGCGGAAGTGCCCGAATACACACCGACCCCTCCTATCAGCGAAGGGTGTGCCGCTTCGACGCGATTTGCGGCGGCAAGGATGACCCGCGCGTCGTTGATGTTGATCCGGCCGTCGTGATTCAGGTCATCCATCCTGCCGTCGCCATTGTTGTCGATGAAGATGTCGGAAGCATCACCATACATATGGCGGCTCAGCGAGGCACGGCCCCGGGGATCTCCACCACTGCGATTGTATTGCGGCGTTCTGAAGCCGCTCATCACGCGCACGCCGCGGGACGATATTCCGTTTTTTTCCAACTCTGCAAGAATCAGCTCGAGCTTGTCGATCAGCTTCATGTCGATGACGATGTATTTCGGCCAGACATTCTGCTGATCGTGCGGAAAGAAATCCTTCAGGACGAAATGATCGGACAGCTCCGTGTTCTGCTGATTCTGCGTCACTTCGATGAATCCCGACGGAGCATCATACCGCACTTTTGTCGCCTTGCTGCGCGGAGTGGGCCAGTTTCCGATGTAGTAGAATCCGATTTTTCCGCCGCGTTTTGCCGAGGATGGCTTGAGCGTAATCACATTGAAGTCGGTGACAGGACGAATCGCATTTCCGATCGCTACCGCAACAGACCAGATCCCTGTTCGCTGCGGCGCAGTGACGACCTTTGCCGAATCTGCGAGGGCAGATTCGCCTATTGTCACGGAAGCGCCCTGCGGCAGAGTATCGACAGGAAGTGCTGCGCCCGGCTGCTGAAGTGTCGCATGCAGCTTGCCACTCTCTCCGCGCAGCGGGGTTACAAAGTCGAGCGCAGCATCGGTGAGATATGCGACGCTGGGTGAACGGGAATCACTCAGTGCGCGCGAGATGATCGCTGCAGTCGAAGGCGCGCCTCCAACGACTTCGTCGCGAGAGTTGTTGATGGACCAGATCCAGCCGATTGCAATGAGCGCCATGAAAAGGGAGGATCCGACGTTGAAGATCCTGTGGCCCCGCTCGGACATCCCTTTGCTGATCGAGCTGTGGTGATGCATGGGCACGAACGCTGCGAGGCTTTCAAGAGTTGACCCAAGGTGATCAGTAGTTGAACTTGACGTTCTCCTGTCCTGCATTCCCCCTCGCATAAGGCTTCATGGACCAGCTGCGCGACTTCATCGCGAACCTTCAGGATCTTCCCGCACTCATAAAGTGGGCCGGATACTTCGGCCTCACCGCGATTGTGTTCGCAGAAACCGGGCTTCTTGTTGGATTTTTTCTTCCCGGAGACTCGCTTCTGGTGACTGCGGGCCTCGTGTCAGCAAGAGGTTTGCTGAATGTTTACGTGCTGGGAGCGCTGCTCAACGTCGCCGCGGCAGCCGGCAATTCATTCGGCTATCTGATC
>DASROK010000035.1:0-3828 GCA_035646915.1 Gemmatimonadaceae bacterium | reverse complement strand
CTCGTACACCGGACTTCTTGTCAGAATTGAAGGCGAGCTCAGGATCAGACTCGAGGACGAGTCGATGAGCCCGAAGATGCTCGCCGTTCTCAATTCTCAGGGCAACTAGCTACTCGCGGTCCCACACCTCGTCGACGTTCTTGTCGTAACGCGACATCTTCGTACCGCCCGGACCGTACAGCTCTCTCTTCAGCTTCAGCACCACCCATACTGCTGCTGCAGTTCCGGCGGTGATCTTGACGGCTTTTTCGAGCCGTCCGTGTTTCGCGGGCGCGATTCTGTCACTGATCTTCGACAACGGATTCTTCATAAGCACGCCTCCATATATAAGGTATTAAAAAAAACCAGAACTGCGGTACCGGGTACCGGTAAAAACCAGAACTGCGGTACCAGGTACCCGTAAAACCAGAACTGCGGTACCAGGTACCGGTAAAAACCAGAACTGCGGGTACCGGGTACCGGAAACGACCTACGGGTTTAGTATCTTTCTGATACTAAGTTAAATCTTTTGCTTTGTCTGCTTCCCTGATGACGTCGGCCACCGTTCCAACTCCACTCCTGAGACGGATTACTTCGAGACGAATGCGCTCGAGAGCGGTGGTGATTTCGTCCCGCCTCTCGACGGCCGCCTGCTTTGCTTCGGTGAGCTCAGTGATCACGCGGTCGAGCGTGTCAGTTGCGACGCCCGCACTTCCGCGACTGGCTTCCATCTGCGATGACGCCAATCTCGATTCGCGATCGACCAGATCTTTCTGGGCAGAAACAAGTGACGAGATCACCCGCGCGACATCGCCAAGATCGCGGCGAACATTTTTCGGAAGCTCTTCGATCAACGTCAGCGGGCCGAGCTCGGCGGAAACGACGCGGACCGCAGGGCGCGAGCGAGCTATGCTCTTCTGGACTCTCTCATAGAGCTTCCGGCCAATCGGACCAGTCCATAACGCCCGGAGCTTTCGATCGAGACGGGCCGAAGCACCACCTGACGCGGCGGCGTAGACCACGGAGATGATAACTATCATTGCGCCGAGGGCAGCAGCTGCGAACCCGATGAGCGGAGTCGTGTAGCCGCCCTGCGGCCGTGGAACTCGCGTGCTCAGGCTGAAGAGAACGAGTGCGATACCGATGACAATCGAGACCGCAAGTCGCAGGGACTGACGCTTTCGTCGCTCTGCCCAATCGGGAGCCGCACGCATCTGTGCACGAGCTTCATTCTCTTCTTCGCTGATGGCGACGACGCCATTCCTGAGATCGTCGTGAGAGAAGCCCTGGGCTGCGAGCTCACGCAATCCGCCGATCGCCTGCAACACGAGCGCAAATGCAGCGGAGAGGACAATGACGAGGAGGATGAGCTGATCTCCTTCGCCGCCTGCTGACCGCGAGAGTGAAGGTCCGAGTAAAAGAAAAATGAGTGCATTGCGAATCACCTGCGTCGACTTCACCTGAAAGAGCCGGATCGCCGGCGGAATCTCTCGACGTGAAGCACGCAGTGGATCAAGCGCTTCGGCAAGCTCTTCACCTTTCTGGAATCGCTGCGCGGCATCCTTCTGCAGCAGCCGGTCAACTGCATTTGACAGTGCAGGCGGCAGATCCGGCCGCACAGATGACATCGATGGCGCAGGCCTGGTGATGTGCGCCGTGAGATAGCCGTGTGAAGTGGAAGACTCGAACGGAAGACGTCCGGTTAGTGCAAAGAATGCAACGACTCCGAGGGAATACAGATCGCTTCGTGCATCGATGCTCTCGCCGGTTGCCTGCTCGGGACTCATGTACTGCGGCGTTCCGATAATCTCGCCAACCTGTGTCAACCCCGACGTCGTGTCCTGTGATCTGGCGATACCAAAATCAGTGACCATTGCGCGACCCGATCCGCGATCGATGAGGATGTTGTCGGGCTTTACGTCGCGATGAACAATTCCGCGTCCATGCGCATATGACAGCGCCCATGCCGCTTCCTGGAGGAAGCGCGTTGCGTCGGCCGCTGTCATGGGGCCTGCACGTTTCACTCGCGCAGTGAGAGTCTCTCCGTCGACATAGCCCATGACGAAGCAGAGAATCCGCTCACTCTCTTCGATCGCATGAACGGGAACGATGTTCGGGTGCGAGAACGACGCCGCAGTGCGGGTCTCCTGAAGGAATCGCGCGCGAAGATCTTCGCGCATCGCCATGTCGGGCGGCAGAAACTTGATCGCGACCGGACGATCGAGTCGCACATCGCGGGCGAGATACACGGCGCCCATTCCGCCGCGGCCCAGCTCTTTCTCGAGTATGTAGTTCGGAGCGAGTGCTTCGCGCACTTCCTGCTCCGGGATCATCGTCTGCGTTGACTCAGCCACTTACTTCTTCTTCAGCTCCATTGTCCATATGTCGCTTTGTCTGTTGCCCAGAGGGAAATAGAAATTCTTCGTGTCGGAGTCGAGATTCGTTCGATAGAACTGATGATCTGCCCCGGTAAGATGAACAAGACGATGGCCAGTATCTCCGTTTACCGGCAGCTGCCAGATGGAGGAAGAGCCGTCTTTTTCGCGGATTGAAAAGTAGAGATGGCGCGAATCCCTGCTCCAGACGAGTGAGCCAGGCACTGCAACAGCCGAGTCGAGAGCCGGAACCGACGGTACGTGAACCGGGTTTTTTCCATCTGCATCAGTAACGAAAATTCCAAGCGGGCATTCCGCGCACAGCATTCCAGGGCCTGCTCCAACAGCCATGTGCTTCATGTCGTACGTCATTCCGAGAATGAGCCCTCGTACAAGAAATCTCGGCTTTCCCCATTCGCTGGGCTTTGCAGGATTTCTTCTTATGATACGAAACGTGTCCGGCAGAACGTCGTAAACGATGCTTCCGTCGGGCAGCCACCCTGGTGCAAGCTCCTGACTCGGTGTGGCAACGACTGTCTCGATGTCGCCGCCATCGGCGTTCATCGTAAAGATGTCGCGGTCCCCCTTGTCGACGCTGTGCCAGGTGATACGCGTCCCGTCCGGCGACCAGGCCGGCGAAAAGTCGTCGACTGAATTATGTGTCAGCTGTTGCGGTTCGCCTCCATCAACGGAGATCTTGAAGATGTCGGCATTGCCGTTGATGTTCGAGTCGTACGCGATCCATTTCCCGTCTGGCGATACGAATCCCGACTCTGTTGTCTGATTTCCACTTGTGATCTGGCGAAGCTGTGCATCTGTTGCGATGGAAGGCGAAATGGGAATCGACCAGAGATTGGCAACGGTATTGAAGACGCTGTAGGCGAGAGTTTTTCCCGATCGATCGACCGAGATCGTGTGCGCATTCAGGCCAGTTGTAAGGCGAACAGGATCGCCCCTGGGCTTGAGATTACTTCCGATTGACTGGCTGTAGATGTCGCGATTACCGCCCATCGAGGAGACGAAAAGCACGTCGCCATCTGGAGTGAAAACAGGGCTGACATTGAGATGGGTCTTGTCGGATATCGGTACGGGATCGCCTCCATCAGCGCGAACAACCCAAACGGTGGACGGGGCAAGGTTTCCTACATTGTCGCCAATGAAGAACTGCTGATTGCCTGTGGAGAAAGCGATGAGCTTGTCATCCGAAGACCATGACGGCATCATGACCCCATCGCCGCTCGCGGTGCTGGCAACAGTCCGCGGGTTCTCGCCTTTCGCGCCGGTGATTACAAGAGCCGATGTCATCGGATTGATGCACGCCGCGCGATCTCCACTGTTGGAAAAAACGCAGCCGTCGAGGTTATCGAAGCCCGAAACAGGTGCTGGGATTCCGCCAAGCGCCGGAACGACGAACAAACGGTTGCCAGCGCCGCTGAAAAAGATCTTCGAGCCGTCAGCGCTCCAAGTCGCAAAC
>DASROK010000034.1:0-4501 GCA_035646915.1 Gemmatimonadaceae bacterium | reverse complement strand
GTACAGCGTGAAGAAGACTCTGGTACTGGTATTCCTGCTCGCCGCCTGCGGGCCCAAAGTAACCACTACAACAACAACCGCGCCTGTCGGTGCGCCTCCCGCGCCCGCGGCAGGCCCGGCACCTGTCTCGAACGTCACCGGAGCGGCCTCGGCTCGATCTGCTGTCGAGCAGTTCCTCAACGCTGTTCACTCTCAGGACATTCAGGCGATGTCGGTGATCTTCGGTACAAAGAGCGGACCGTCGCGCGACAACATGAATCGCGAAGAGCTCGAGAAGCGGCTCGTGATTCTTCAGTGCTACTTCAATCACGACAAATTTCGCATTCTCGGTGAATCACCGGGAGAGAGCGGACACCGTGTTGTGGAGGCCGAGCTCACGAAACAGGGGAACGTTCGCACGCCCAATTTCTACGCGGTGCAGGGACCCGAGAGCCGGTGGTACGTCGACAACATGGAGATCGCGGCGGTCAGAGATTTTTGTCGGAAGTCTGGCACGTAAGACTGATCGCGAGAAGCGATCAGTCTTGCGTCAGCTCAATCAATATCCCTGCGGTAGAAGAAGGGTGAATGAAAGCGATCCGCTTTCCCTCTGCCCCAATTCGGGGCACATCATCGATAAGCCGAATTCCCGCATCGCGGCAGCGAGATAGAACAGCATCGAGATCATCGACCGCAAAGCAGATGTGGTGAATTCCAGGCCCGCGCTTCGCGATGAATTTTCCGATCGGAGTATCATCGCCGTGAGGCTCGAGCAGCTCGACAAGCGATTCACCCGCCTGAAACGCCTCGATTCGCGCCCCATCGGAATCGTTGATCTCGACCGGAGCGAGTCCAAGGATATCGCGAAAAAATGGAATCGCAGAGTTAAGCGCTTCCAGCGCGATTCCAACGTGAGCGATTCGGATGCCGTGGGGGGTTGATTCTTGCATTAGATTTCAATTCTCGAGAGTTCTAAACTAATCAGCAATGAGGCGGGCATTCGCCCGGCCTTGCGAGGTGTTATATGTCGAATGCTTACGAAGTGACTGACAACGATTTCGAGACGGAGATCGAGAAGCACGAAGGGCTTGCCGTCGTCGATTTCTGGGCGACATGGTGCGGCCCGTGCCGCATGATCGCGCCGGTCCTCGACCAGCTCGCTCTCGAGTACGCCGGAAAGGCGAAAGTCGCCAAGCTCGACGTTGACACCAATATCCGCACTCCCGCGCGCTTCCAGGTGCGCTCGATCCCGGCGATTCTCTTCTTCAAGGACGGAAAGCTCGTGGATCAGGTGATTGGCGCTGTGCCAAAGGCGCACCTAGAGACCAAGTTCAAGCAGCACGCGGCCTGACAGCCGCGCGCTGCGAATTAGCAGAGGGGCTGACGCCCACGCAGAGCTAGCAGAGAAACAACATGGCCCAGTCGTGCGGAGCGCTCTACATCGTCAGCACTCCCATCGGCAACATGGGAGACATGTCCTATCGCGCGGTCGAGATTCTATCCTCGGCCGCGCTTGTCGTTGCGGAGGATACGCGGCACTCGCGACGACTGCTCGATCATTATGAGATTGGCACGCGGTGCGCCGCATATCACGAGCACAACGAAGCGCGCGAAGCGCCGCGACTCGTCAAGCGTCTCGTGGATGGAGACTCGATTGCGCTCATCACGGATGCGGGAACTCCGCTGCTTTCCGATCCCGGTGCGCGACTCGTTGCCGCCGCAATCGGTGCGGGAATCGACGTTGTTCCCGTTCCTGGTGCATCTGCACTTCTCGCTGCGCTCGTCGCATCCGGTATTGCAGGCGATCAGTTCACTTTTTTTGGATTTCTTCCGCGGAAGGGAAAAGAGCGCCTTCGCGTGCTGACGGAGATCATGAGGCTCAGGCATACAGCGGTGATCTACGAATCTCCGCTTCGTACCGGTGCTACTCTCGAAGAGCTCGCATCTGCGGGAGCAGGGGATCGTCCCGCTGTAGTTGCGCGCGAGCTGACGAAAAAATTCGAGGAGTTCGCACGAGGAACAGTCGCCGATCTCGCTGCGCGTTTCTCCGGTGAGCCTGCGCGCGGAGAGATCGTGATTCTCATTGCCGGCGCTCCCGAGCTCGAGCTCGATGAAACGGCACTTCGCGAGATCGCGCGCGAGCTTCATGCAAGCGGTGCATCCGCGCGCGACATTCAGGATCGTCTTACCGGCGAGCACGGTGCTTCGCGCAACGTCGCCTACCGTCTGGCCCGCGAAGAGTGATTTCGTTTCCGGGCCCCACGACTGAGCCCGCAGTACTGGATCCCGTCGATGTTGCCAGTGACCTCGGGCCCAACGGTCCCGTGGCGGCGGGGATGCTGCAGTACGAGGACAGGCCCGCACAGCGCGACATGGCGCGCACCATCGCAACTCTTTACAACGACAACGGTGTCGGGCTGATAGAGGCAGGAACGGGAGTCGGAAAATCACTTGGATACCTGCTTCCCGCATTGCGATGGGCAGTCCTGACAAATGAGCGCACTGTTGTCTCAACGAACACGATCAATCTTCAGGAGCAGCTTGTTCGAAAGGATCTTCCATTCCTCGAGGATGCCCTCGCCGGACGTCAGCCGGTGCGTTTTGCGCTTCTCAAAGGATGGCGAAACTACCTGTGCCTCCTTCGTCTCGAGCAGGCAAAGCTCATTGGATCGACGCTCTTCGACGATGACCACTCCAGTGTACAGGCAATTTCCGAATGGGCCGCAGGAACTGAAGACGGATCGCTGAGTGATCTGTCGTATCCGCCGAGCGCGGAAGTATGGGATGAAGTTGCTGCCGAGCCTGATCTCTGCACGCGCAACAAATGCGCGCATTTCGACAAATGCTTTCTCTTCAAGGCGCGAAAGTCAGCTGCGTCAGCGCAAGTGGTTGTTGTGAATCATCACCTGCTGATGTCCGATATCGCTGTAAGGCGTGCGGCAGGAAACTGGGAAGACGCTGCAGTGATTCCGTCGTGGAACAGACTCGTGATTGACGAAGGGCATCACCTCGAAGACGCAGCGGCAGCGCATCTGGGCGCGACGGCTACCCGGCGAGGCTTGCAGCGGCTGATGTCGAGGCTGGTTCGCACTGCAACATCACGACGCAGCACTGGCGGTCTTCTCACGGCGCTCGAAGCAAGTCTGCGCAAGCGCAAGGACGAAATGTTCAGCTCGGCGAGTCTCGACCTGATGCGCGAACGCGTTCTGCCAACAGCCGATGCGGTGCGAATCAAAGGCATGATGGTTTTTGATTTGATCGATTCCGTGCTGAAGGAGAACGCACAGCAGACGTTGAGGCTCACAGATGATTTTGCAGATCATCCCGTGTGGCGTCGGGGTCTCGCGGCCGCTCTGGAAGATTTCGTCCGCGAATCGGCGGGACTCACCGACAGCATCGGAATGATTCGAGGTCGTCTCGAGAACGAGCAGAATCCCGATGAGGCGACAGTTGTGCTGGTGAATGAGCTCCGTGCCGCGGGAAGAAGAATCGAAGCAGTTGCCAGTGCAGTGCAGGGCGCGCTCGATCCGGGGCCCGATGCGCACGAGCGCATCAGGTGGATAGAATCGCGGGGACGCGAAGGCAATGTCGGAGTGACGTGGGTTCCTCTCGATCTCGCTCCAATTCTTCGCGACGATCTTTTCTCACGAGCAAAAACAACAATCGTTACGAGCGCGACGCTCACTACCGATTCGCGATTCGAATTCGTGAGCAAACGCCTCGGGGTTGATCAGCTCGAGATTCCCGCAGTGATGGAATCGTATCCCTCACCATTCGACTTCAAGCGCCAGGCACTGCTTGCCGTTCCAACAGACACTCCCGCTCCGAACATAGATCCCGCCGGGCATTTCCGGCGTGTGATTCAGATGATCGAAGAATTCACCGCTGCATCTGACGGTGGAATTTTCGTTCTGTTTACGAGTCATCGAGATGTTCAGGGCGCAGCAGCGGAAATTCGCGCGCGGAGCATTGTTGGAGATCATCCGCTGCTGGTTCACGGTGAAGAGTCACGCGACTCGCTGTTGAGACGTTTTCGCGAATCAGGGCGAGCGGTGCTTCTCGGAACTTCATCGTACTGGGAAGGCGTCGATGTCGCCGGTCATGCCCTGCGCGGGCTTCTCATTGCGAAGCTTCCGTTCCGCGTGCCAACAGAGCCGGTTACCGCAGCACATTGCGAAGCGATCGCCGGGCATGGAGGCGACCCGTTCGCCGAATACATGGTGCCTCATGCAGCGCTGCGGCTGAAGCAGGGATTCGGGCGTCTCATCCGCTCCTCTACAGACCGCGGCGCAATTGTAATTGCCGATTCACGTGTCGCCTCAAAGAGCTATGGAGCGACCTTACTCCGCGCTTTGCCTCCGGCGCGGCGAATCCTTGTACATTGGAATCAGGTGTCGAGCGCTCTCCGCGACTTCTACGCGCAGAACGACTACATGCGAACCGACCTGGAATACGAGGAGGCACCGGACGAATGGCCGGAATGAAATTCGACGATCCGCTAACTGGCGGCGATCTCCCGATC
>DASROK010000033.1:0-5339 GCA_035646915.1 Gemmatimonadaceae bacterium | reverse complement strand
GGAGAGAATGTCGCACGTGAGCGTTCCTCCGGATGTGAAGCTCGAGCGCACCGCGCTTGTACCCGTACCGCTCTCCCGCAATCGCCTGCGTGAGCGTGGTTTCAACCAGAGCGAAGTGATAGCCGCAGCGCTCGCAAAATTCTGGCGCATTCCCGTCTGGGCGGGCGCGCTGTCACGCCAGACGTCAACGCGAAGCCAGACGCAGTTGACTCCGGGGGAACGACTAGGCAATGTTGCCGGAGCGTTCTCCGTACCTGCTGCACAATGTGCGATATTGAAAGGTGCGCACCTGGTTCTCGTCGATGACGTTGTGACTACCGGCGCTACACTTCGGGCGTCGGCAAGCGCGCTCTTTGCAGCGGGAGCCAGGACAATCAGCTACATGACATTTGGCCGAGCGCCCGCGTCGGGCGACCGGCTCTTTCCATAGGAAATCGAGAATGGCGATCAGAGTCGGCATCAACGGCTTCGGAAGAATTGGACGACAGGTGCTCCGTGCAGCGAAGGAGCAGGGCGTTGCGGATCTGGATTTTGTGGCGGTCAACGATCTCACCGACACAAGAACACTCGCACACCTCTTTCAGTACGACTCCGTACACGGCACCTACTCCGGCGACGTCGAGAGCGGAGCTGACACAATCACCGTGGATGGTGACGAGATCAAGGTTCTTACGCACAAGGATCCTGCAGAGCTCCCGTGGAAGGACCTCGGCGTCGACATTGTCCTCGAGTCCACTGGCCGTTTTACCAAGGCCGATGATGCGCGCAAGCACATCACCGGGGGTGCGAAAAAAGTGGTGATCTCGGCTCCAGCCAAAGGCGAGGACATCACCATCGTGATGGGCATCAACAGCGACAAGTATGATGCGGCAAAGCACAACATCATATCGAATGCTTCATGCACCACGAACTGCCTTGTCCCGATGGTGCACGTGATCCGCGAGAACTTCGGGTTCAGGCACGGGTCGATGCTCACCGTCCACAGCTATACAAACGACCAGCAGATTCTCGATCTTCCGCACAAGGACTTGAGGCGCGCGCGCGCAGCGGCCCTGTCCATGATTCCGACTACAACGGGCGCCGCAAAAGCAACGTCGCTGGTGATCCCCGAGCTCAAGGGAAAGATCGACGGGCTGTCGATACGTGTTCCGACTCCGGACGTGTCGTTCACCGACCTCACTGTCGAAGTCGAAAAGCCTACGACCGTTGCGGAAGTGAATGCCGCGTTCAAGGCAGCAGCGAGCTCAGGGTCGCTCGAGGGACTCCTTCAATACACCGAGGAGGAGCTCGTCTCGAGTGACTACATCGGGAATCCGGCATCGTGCATTCTCGATTCGAAGGTCACGAACGTCGTGGACGGCACGCTTGTCAAAGTCTCGGGATGGTATGACAACGAATGGGGCTATGCCTGCCGCTGCGTAGACCTGCTGCGATTCATCGGCTCCCGCCTGAGCTGACGTGCAGAAGCGCACGGTTCGCGATCTGCGCGATAACGAAATCCACGGCAAGCGCGCGCTGGTACGCGCTGATTTCAACGTTCCGCTTGACGAAAATCGACGGATTACTGACGACACGCGCATCCGCGCTGCACTGCCGACGCTGAGACTCATTCTCGATCGCCGCGGAAAACCAATCGTGCTCTCTCACCTCGGCCGGCCGAAAGGCAAGCCCGAGGAGAAGTATTCGCTTCGTCCCGTTGCCGAGCGTCTCGCCGAGCTCATGAATAAGAAGGTGAGGTTCGTCGAATCGACGATCGGACAGGAAGCAATCGACGCTACTAATTCACTTGGAGATGATGAGATTCTTCTCCTCGAGAATACGCGGTTTCTTCCGGGCGAAGAGAAGAACGATGCGGAGCTCTCAGCTCAGCTGGCGAAGCTGGGCGACGTGTTCGTGAACGATGCCTTCGGCGCAGCGCACCGCGCGCACTCGTCGACTGAGGGAATTACGCGCACTCTTCATCCATCTGTCGCCGGCCTGCTGATGGAACGCGAGCTCGATTACCTGGGCCGCGCGACAGGAAATGCCGAGCGTCCGTTTGTTGCCATTCTTGGCGGGTCGAAGATTTCGGGGAAGATCGACGTGATCGAGCAGCTTCTTCCGAAAGTGGACGGAATGCTCATCGGCGGCGCGATGGCCTGCACGTTCTATCGCGCAATGGGACTGGAAACGGGAAAATCTCTCGTCGAGGAAGAGAAGGTGGATCTTGCTCGCAGCCTGATCGAGAAGTGGGGTCCGCGGCTCACGCTGCCGCACGATGCCATGGTTGCGCCTTCGATGGAGGAAGGAAACAAAGCGCACGAAGTAACGCGTGATGCCATTCCTTCAGATGAAGCGATGCTCGACATCGGCCCGCGTACGGCGGAATCGTATGCGAGAGCGATTGCTTCGGCGAAAACTGTTCTCTGGAACGGACCGATGGGTGTTTTCGAGAAACCTCCATTCGACAAGGGAACTCGCGCGATTGCAGATGCGATGGCAAACGCAACTGACAAAGGTGCAGTCACTATCGTCGGCGGTGGTGATTCTGCTGCTGCGGTTGCGCAGGCCGGACTCGAAAAGAGAATGAGTCACGTATCAACAGGTGGCGGCGCTTCGCTTGAATTCCTCGAGGGAAAAAAACTTCCGGGAGTTGAAGCGCTCGATGATGGAGCGCGCGCGTGAATCGTCCGGTTCTGGCTGCAAACTGGAAGATGAACAACGGCCCAACGCTCGCACGCGAGTTCATGAAGTCGTTCATCGATCAGTTTCCGCGGCAGAACGAAAGAACGGTTTTGTTTTTTCCTCCAGCTCTTTCTCTCCCGACCGTAGCCTCGGCACTGGGTGAGCGACGGGACGTATGGCTTGGCGTACAGAACGTCTACTGGAAAGACCAGGGCGCTTTCACCGGCGAGCTTTCAGTTCCGATTGCACGCGATGCGGGAGCGCGGGTTGTTCTCGTGGGTCACTCCGAGCGACGTCACGTGTTCGGCGAGACTGACGACGAGACCGCGTTGAAGTGCGCGGCCGTCGAGCGCGGCGGGCTCACTCCGCTCCTTTGCGTGGGAGAAAAAATCGAGGAGCGCGACGCCGGCCAGGCGGAGGAAGTAGTCGTGAGACAACTGCGAGCCGGGCTGTCGCAGATAACACAGATCGCGACCAAAGACGTGATGATCGCTTACGAGCCGGTGTGGGCGATCGGGACAGGCAGAACAGCAACTCCAGAAGACGCGGCCGCAATGCACGCAGTGATTCGACGTGAAATGCTGTCGATATGCGGAGACCGTGGGCGGCTCGCGCCAATACTGTACGGCGGGAGCGTGAACCCGGGAAATGCAAAATCACTCCTTGCGGCAAGCGATGTGGACGGGCTCCTGGTGGGCGGAGCCAGCCTCGACGCAAGCTCCTGGCTGGCGATAGTTCGTTCATAGGGCGTCCGGTGTTATATTGAGAGGTTATTCTGAAGCCACTCCATTCGCGACATGCTCTACACTTTTCTTCTTACAATTCTCGTCATCGACGCGATCGTATTGATCGCAGCGATTCTGCTGCAGGCGGGCAAGGGAAGCGGACTCGCCGCCAACTTTGGCGGTGCCAGCTCGTCGCCCGATGCTTTCATTGGAATCAGGCAGGCGGGAACAATTCTCACCAAGGCCACCTGGTGGTGCGCGGGAATTTTCCTTGGACTCTCGTTCATCCTGCAGATTCTGTCGACGAAGAATCAGGTGCCCAAGTCGGTGCTCGAGGACACGTTCGCCAATCCCGCACCCGCACCGGCTCCGCCAGTGACGCCTTCGACCACAGCTCCTGCTGTTCCACTTGGCCCAGCGCCGGCTACTACACCGGCACCAACGCCAGCACCCGCCACGAAGAAGTAGCGGGAGTTGGCTGAGCTTTCGACTACCCCGGGGTTCCTCCTCCTAGAGGACGGAACCCTTTTTCACGGGCGCATCCGCCGCGGCAACGGTTCGTCCGGGCGCGCGACCGGCGACGTTCCAACTGTCGCCGAGATTGTGTTCTCCACGAACATGACCGGTTATCAGGAGATGTTCACCGATCCGTCCTTCGACGGGCAGATTGTGGTGATGACGGCCCCGCAGGTTGGGAACTACGGGATCAATACAGAAGATCCCGAATCGAGCCGGCCGCAGGTTTCGGGAGTGGTGGTCCGGGAGCTCTCCAGGAGCTACTCGAACTGGCGCGCAACGGGCGATCTGGAGGGTTGGTTAGCCAAGTCCGATGTGCCTATTCTGCAAGAAGTTGATACGCGTCGTCTCACGCGACATCTGAGGTCTGTCGGAGTCATGCGCGGCGTTATTGCCGCAGGTGAAACTCCCAGTGCCGAAGCTCTCGCGGCACTCGATGCATGCCCGTCGATGGAAGGGCTCGATCTCGCGTCACGCGTGACCACGAAGGAGCGATATGCGTGGGGAAATCCCGAAGCGAAGCGCCACATCATCGCGTACGATTTCGGGATCAAGCGCAACATTCTTCGCCTGTTCGCCGAGCATGATGCACGGGTGACTGTTGTGCCTGCGGATACTTCCGCCGAGTCGGTTCTCGCAGAAAAACCGGATGGTGTTTTTCTCTCGAACGGTCCCGGAGATCCGGAGGCAATCACGTACGCGCCCGACACGGTGCGCGCTCTCGCGACGAGCGGCACTCCTGTTTTCGGAATCTGTCTCGGACATCAGGTTCTGGGGATCGCATTCGGTGGATCGACGACCAAGATGCCGTTCGGTCATCGAGGGGGAAATCACCCCGTGCGCGAGATATCGAGCGGACGTGTGCTGATCACCTCACAGAATCATGGGTTTGCAGTCGAGGGTGATGAATCCGGAATCAAAGGCGCTCTCGATCTCGCGGTCACGCACGTCAACCTGAACGATGGGACCATCGAGGGTCTTCGACATCGATCTTTGCCCGTGTTCGGAGTCCAGTATCACCCCGAGGCGGCCCCCGGGCCGCACGACGCTGTGCCTCATTTCGATGAGTTCATTTCGGCAATCAAAGACAGAAAAAAACTTTAACACGGAGATCCCGTGTTAACCCGATCTTGCTTGACTCGCATCTACTAAAGTCATACTTTGGAACGAGTTAGAGCATTTTCTGGCGCGTCAATCTGAGGCGGGAACCAATGACTAAAGCGGATCTGGTCGAGCGTGTCACCGCCCAGATATCCCGGACGGCCGGGCCGATGATCTCCAAGAAGGACTGCGCCCGCGTGGTCGATGCGTTCCTCGAGGCAGTGAAAGAATCCCTGCAGCGCCAGGAAAACATCGAGGTCCGCGGGTTCGGCACCTTCAAGATCAGGCGCCGAAAAACCCGCATGGCGCGCAATCCAAGAACCGGATCTCCAG
>DASROK010000032.1:0-3911 GCA_035646915.1 Gemmatimonadaceae bacterium | reverse complement strand
GTGTCGAAGCAATTCATCGGCTTGAGTCACTTCTGTCGAGATCTGCGCGGGATCTTGGTGTTCATCCGTCGACGCGCCTTCCGGGCGCCGGAGCGATCGAAACGGAAATCGCTCGGCGGCTTTCATCGTCCGAGTTTTTTGCCGTCTGCTATGCAGACCTGGATCATTTCAAGGAATACAACGATCGATACAGCTGGAACGAAGGCGATCGTGTGATCCGCATCCTCGCGATGATTCTGCACGATGTGGTAAAGGGCGTGTGCGGCGAAAGAGGATTTGTCGGGCACATCGGCGGAGATGACTTCATATTTGTCATACCGCACGACCTGGTATCCGGAATCTGCGAGACAATCACGGCTACTTTCGATCTGCTCGTACCGTATCAGTACTCCGAGCCAGACCGTCGGGCCGGTTACTTTTTTGGAAAGGACAGACGTGGAATTCTCGACAGGGTTCCGCTGATGACGCTGTCGATTGGTGTTGTGACCAATGTGCAGCGTACTTTTAAGGAGGCACGCCAGGTAAGCCGGCTTGCAACAGAGATGAAGACGTACGCAAAAACGCTGAGTGGCTCGGTTTATTCAATCGACAGGCGAACAGACGATCGGCCGCCGGCGTTCGAGGTTGGCAGTCCAGGCAAAACCCGGAGTGGAGACAGGGAATGAACGTCAGTTGTCCGCAGTGCTCGACCGTCTACAGGGTCGATCCGGCGAAAGTGCCCCAGGGCGGGGTGAGGGCTCGATGCTCTGCGTGCGGTGGAGTGATTCCCGTTGGAATCGCTGCGCCTCAGGCGGTGCGTCGTCCAACCCCGGTCGATCCAATTGGTGATGCGTTCGGGACCAGGCGCACGCCTCCGGGTCCTTTTGTTCCGCCGCAAAAGCGGGCAACACCTGCCGCACCTGCTCGCCCGGTTACCCCGATATCGTCACCGAGGATGACGCCGGCTGCGAGTCCGCGCGTTCCGACTCCGCCAGTGAGCCCGCGCCTTCCGACGCCTTCGGTTGCATCGCCCGCGCAGGGCGCGTCGCTGCCACCGCTGCGTCCAACGCCGCGAACGCCGACGCCAGCGGTGAACATCCCAGTTTCGACACCTCCGCGCGCGCCGACTCCGCCTGCCCCGCAGGCTGCCATTTCTGTTCCTGCTGAAACGCCTCCATCGCCATCACTAAATGCGACTGAGCCGGCTTCGGTGAGCGCTCAATCCGGCGGGCAGCCAGGCACTCCAGCACCAGGCGCCCGCCGTCCAATCAATCCTTTCCTTGCCCGCGACCCCAGCCTTCGCGCAAAGAGACTTGCGCGAGCGCTCGTTTCTGACATGGTTGCCTATTATCCTGCAAAGCACGCAGAAGGTCTCGAGAAGGGAACGCTGAAGGAGCTGTTCCGCGACGAGATCAAGAAGAGCTACGAAGAATATGTTCAGCAGGTCGGTTCAGACTTCGCTCGCTCAACGACGCACTTTCAGGAATCACTGAACGAAGTCCTGGGCGCCGGCAGAAAGATCTTCTAAGAAAAAGGGAAATGGCAGAAGCGAACGGAGAGAGATCTCGCGCGCTCACGAGTGCGTCAGAGCGTCTCACTGAAGTGCGGAGGTATCTTTGACATCGAGGGAAAGCGCCAGCAGCTGACGGCGCACGAGGCCCGCATGTCCGAAGCTGATTTCTGGAATAGACAGGAATCGGCGCAGCAGGTTCTGCAGGAAGTGAAAGCGCTTCGCGGGTGGCTCGACCCATACGACAAACTGACGGGACGTCTGGAGAGCGCGCGCGAGCTCGATGAGCTGCTGCGCGAATCTCCGGATCCGGAAATGGATGCGGAGCTCGATCGTGAGCTCGAGTCGCTCGACAGCGAGCTCGATTCTTTCGAGGTGAAGACTCTGCTTCGCGGCGAGGATGATTTTCGCGATGCGCAAGTCGAGATAAGTGCTGGCGCCGGAGGAACCGAGGCACAGGACTGGGCGCAGATGCTTCTTCGCATGTACGTGCGGTGGGCGGAGCGGAAAGGTTACGAGATGGAAATCCTCGACGAGAGCCAGGGAGAAGAAGCCGGTATCAAAGGCGCTGTAATCGAGATTCGCGGTCCATACGCTTATGGATTCCTGCGACCGGAGACTGGCGTCCACCG
The DNA here is from genome assembly GCA_035646915.1 of Gemmatimonadaceae bacterium. Taxonomy (GTDB): domain Bacteria; phylum Gemmatimonadota; class Gemmatimonadetes; order Gemmatimonadales; family Gemmatimonadaceae; genus UBA4720. Next base: position 1,790 of record DASROK010000032.1, on the reverse strand, counting down.
ACTGGTTCGCATCTCGCCATTCGATGCAAATGCGCGAAGACACACGAGCTTCGCGTCGGTGTTCGTTTATCCCGTGGTGAACGAGGAGATCAACATCGAGATTCGCGATGAAGATTTGAGGATGGATGTGTATCGCGCATCAGGTGCGGGTGGGCAGCACGTCAACAAGACCAGCTCAGCAGTGCGAATCACACACATTCCCACAGGATTCGTTGTCGCGTCGCAGGCGCAGCGCTCGCAGTTCAAGAACAAGGCGCAGGCAATGCAGATGTTGAAGAACAAGCTGTACCAGGCGGAGATTCAGCGCCGCGAGGCGGAGAAAGCAAAGCTCGACGCGAACAAGCAGGACGTGACATTTGGAAGCCAGATTCGCAGTTATGTGTTTCAGCCGTATACCATGGTCAACGATCACCGCACGGAGCTGAAGATTCCTGATGTGCAGAAAGTGATGGACGGCGCAATCGATCCGTTCATCCAGGCCTATTTGAAGCAGACCGGCGAAGCCGCGTGAGCGACGATCTCAACTTCGTTCTGAAAGCGCGTCGCGAAAAGCTCGAGGCGCTGCGAGCGGCGAACATCGAGCCGTTTGCGTACTCGTTCGATCGCGATCGCACAGCTGCGGAAGCTCTCGCGGACATGCCCGCATCGACCGACGGACATGAAGAGGGCCCGCACGTTTCCGTTGCCGGCCGCATCGTTGCGTGGCGCGCACACGGAAAGACTGTGTTTGCGCATCTCGCCGACTCCACCGGAAAGATCCAGCTGTACTTTCGGAAAGATCATCTCGGTGACGAGAAGTTCGCTGTGCTCGATCACTTCGACCTTGGCGACTTTGTCGGAGTAAGAGGTCCGCTGTTTCGCACGCGCACCGGCGAAACAACCGTAAGAGTCGAGAGCTTCGAGCTTCTCGCGAAGTCACTCCGTCCGCTTCCGTTCGGAAAAGAGGAAGTCGTAAACGGAGAAACGGTTCGTCACTCTGGGTTCAGCGACCCCGAGCAGCGGTATCGACAGCGCTACGCCGATCTCGCCGTCCATCCGGAAGTGAGATCTCTGTTCGTTGCGAGATCCCGCATGATCACCACGATTCGCTCATTCTTCGACGATCTCGGATTCCTGGAAGTCGAGACTCCCGTGCTGCAGCCGGTATACGGGGGAGCAACAGCGCGGCCATTCTCGACGTACCACAATGCACTCGATACACAGCTCTTTCTGAGAATCGCTGACGAGCTGTATCTCAAGCGTCTCGTTGTCGGCGGATTTGATCGAGTGTACGAAATCGGTCACGATTTCCGGAATGAAGGAATCGACCGCACGCACAATCCCGAGTTCACGATGCTCGAGTTCTACGAGGCATACGCCGATTACGAGGTGATGATGGGCCGCGTCGAATCGCTGCTCGTCAAAATCGCGGCGACTCTTTCGGTCATGCCTGGACTCGAGGACAAAGTTCCTGTTCTCGACCCGCCGTTCCCGAGAATCGAGTGGGTTCCGTCCTTGAACAAGGCTGCGGGACGCGATGTGATGGGCCTCGCGGACAGCGACTTGCGCGATCTCGCACACAAGGTCGGTGTGTCGCATCCGGAAAACCTCAGTCGCCCGAAAGTCATCGACGAGATATTCCAGGCGCTCGTCGAATCGAAGATCGATGCGCCGACGTTTGTCATCGACTATCCGAAAGAATTATCGCCGCTCGCGAAGCCAAAGCGCGGAAACCCTGAGCTCACCGAAAGATTCGAATTGTTCGCGCGCGGGAAGGAAGTAGCAAACGCGTTCAGCGAGCTGAACGATCC
>DASROK010000031.1:0-13417 GCA_035646915.1 Gemmatimonadaceae bacterium | reverse complement strand
TCCCTGCTCGAGCAGCGGTTTCCCGATGCGACGCCGGTCACCCACCTCACTGCGGAGCCTGTTGCAACTGGCATTGCTCAGCTGGATGGAATTCTTCCGAGCGGAGGACTTCCGCGCGGAAGGCTTTCGGTGTGGCTTCCGCAGGGAGGTGCGACAGGGATTCTGAGATCCGCGTGTGTGACTGTCGCATCGACTGGTGAGCGAGCCGCCTGGATCGATGGGCTTGGGACAATTTCCGGAGAATTCTGGGAGGAGGGTCCAGTGCTGGTTCGGCCGGCCAGCCGCAGGAATTCTCTTCGCGCTGCCGAGGAGCTTCTTCGCTGCGGCGGATTTTCTCTCATTGTTCTTTCCGGATCCGAGCCCGCAGGAACAGAGATGGTCCGGCTGTCACGCGCGGCGCGTGAAGGCGGAGCTGCTTTTGTTGCGCTCACATCGCATACGTCGATGGCGAGCATTCGACTTGTTTCGCGAATCATGCCGCACAGTTACGTGTGGCGCCGTTCACCATTCGGTGATCCCGCCGAAGCATGCTCAGCCAGCGTAAAAGTCCGCGCGCAATCACTCGGCTGGAACAAGCACGCGGAATTCCGGATTCCGGTTGTGCCGCATGATCTGCGAAATGCTCTCGAGCCGGGATTACCTGATCGACGTGGACTCAGGAAGTCGAAAACTTCCAGAGCTGTTTCTACTTAGAGGTATTGAAGACTAGGCGTGAGAAACTGCGCGAGGTAAGCGAAGAGAAAAGGTTGAGCCACGGCCAGGCTCGCTGACAACATCGAGATTTCCTCCCATAGCGCGTGCGAGATCGCGGCTTATTGCCAGGCCAAGGCCCGTTCCCTCGTTCGCTGTCGATTTGGTGCGATTCAGCTGAACGAAGGGCTCGAAGACAAGATCTAGCTTGTCGGGCGAAATCCCCGAGCCCGTATCCGAAACGTTGACTATCACCGATGCAGGAGTGCATTCCACGGAGACTGTGATTGCGCCACCAGGCTCAGTGAATTTCACCGCGTTGGAAAGAAGATTAAGGAGAATCTGCTCAACTTTTTCAGGATCACCCCGACACGTGCATTGCTGCATCGACGTCACGAAGCGATACGAGAGCCTGCGCTCGAGAATCTGCGGCATCACGAGCTCTTCCACCTGCGAGGCAATGTTGTCGATGTCGAATTCCGCCTCGGCAACGTGGACTATTCCTGCCTGAAGCTTTGCAAAGTTGAGGACGTCATTGATGAGCGAGAGAAGATGGCGCTGGCTGCGCTTGATGCGCTCGAGGTCGAGGATCTGATCCTGGGTGACAGGCCCGCGAATGCCGGCCTGGATCAGATCGGCGTATCCTCCGATTGCGTTGAGCGGAGTTCTCAGCTCATGTGACATCGTCGTGAGAAAATCAGACTTTGCCTTGTTCGCTTCTTCGGCGAGGGCGCGCGCGTTTTTTTCCGCTTCATAAAGTCGCGCACGCTCGATTCCCTGTGCGCACTGCTGCGCGAGCGTGGTCATGAACTGGACGTCATCATCGTCGATGACTCTGCCAACTGGAAAATTGAAGCCAAGCCCGCCAACAGCTTTTCCATCGATGATCATCGGTATTGCTGCGGCCGCGCCGGCGCCGACTGCGCGACGTGATTCTACGAGGTGCGGATACTTCGTATCGCGTTCCTCGGCTGTTCTAAGCACAACCGGCTCTGCCCGCCTGACTGCGTGGGAGATCGGGAGATCGTGCTCGACGGAAAAGTACGCGAACTCCGAGAGCAGCTCCGGCTTGTATCCGGCAGCGGCGATGATGTGCAGCATGCCGTCTTCCGACAGCAGGCTGACAGAGCCGGCGTGTGCTCCGATTGTCGACAGAGCTTCTGAGACGATGACTTCCGCAACTCTGTCGAGTGTGAGCGCGCTTGCGAGTGCAGCCGTTGTTTTCTGAAGTGCTGCAGCTCTTTCCTCTGCAGCGCGGCTGATCATGTCTGCTTTCCACTTGTCGGTGACATCGCGCGCAACGACTGCGATTCCACCATCGGGTGTCGGGAAGGCGCGCCCGTGAAGCCGAAGCCCGTGCGGGTACATCTCCTCCCACTCCGTCACCACGCGCTCGGCCATTGCTTTTTTGATTCCTGCTTCGCCGTCGGTGCCGGCAAGGAAGGGCATCACGTCCCAGAGAACTTTTCCCATCGCTTCATCGGGATCGATTCCGTACAGCTTGATCGCCTCACGCTGCGCGTGATTCTGGAAGACGAATCTCCAGGAGGAATCGTAGACGACGTAGATGTCGCTCATGGCGTCGAGCGCCTGCTGCAGAGCTAATCCCATCTCGCCGTGCCGTGGCGCGATTTCTGTTGAAGGGGACGACATTTTGACCCGGAAGAAATTAGAGTGGCGGCGTCCTTCTTGCTTTCGGTATTTGTTCGGTATATGTTCAAGACCCCGGACGCCCCGGACAATGACTTTCATCTGCCTCTGGAACTCTGACTGGATTAAAAAGCCGCTCGACAGAATCGCGGCTAAGGCGCTGTCGGTTGTGCCGAGGGTTGCGGTTGATTCGGGGAAAGGAATTGTGTGGGCTGATGGAAAGAGTCTCGAGCTGAGCGCCATCTGCGGCGATCTCAAGTCGCAGCTGGGAGATGTTCAGATTGGTGTCGCTCAGATTCCGATTGCTGCGGAGATTGCGGCGCGCTTTCGCGAAAAATCCGATGTGCGTGCGATCACTCGGGTTCCGTCAGGAACTGAGCGCGAGTTTCTGAGTCACAGTCCCATTCAGGTTCTAGATGCATCGCCGCCGTTGATGAACCTGTTCGATGGAACCGGAATCGAGAGCTGCGGTGATCTCGCGTGTCTCGACCAGGAGTCTGTCGAAGTTCGATTCGGTGCTGAGGGTGTGCATCTGTGGCGGCTCGCGCGTGCCGATGACAATCGTCTCGTGTTTGCAGCAATGCCGCGTGATCTGCCGCACGCGTCGATGGACTGGGTGGATTACACGCTTGCCGATCCTGAGCGGCTGGTGTTCGTAATCAACGCGCTGGTCGACAATGTCTCGGCTGCACTCGAGTCGCAGGGACTTTGCGCGCGCGAGATGATGCTCATTTTTTCACTGGCGAACAGAACGGCGTACGAGCATCTCGTTCGGCCATCGCGATCGACTGCGAGCAGAAAAGCGTGGATGAGACTCATTCGAACTCATCTCGATCGCATCGAGCTTCCCGATTCTGTAACGGGAATTGCATTGCAGGTTGAAGCTGTCACCGGTGAGGTCGAGCGTCAGGGCGACATTTTCGATCGTGGATTTGCAACAGCGCGAGCAACTGAAGAGACGGTTGCACAGCTGCTCGATGACCAGGGTGCTGTCATTGTCGTTCCGTCGAACTCACATCATCCTCTTCTCGAGAAGCGAACTACATGGCAGACGCAGGAGCCATCACACGCTGCTCGTGCTCATATGGTAAAGGAAAATCGTGCATCCGATCCGCAGCTTACTCTGCAGTTGTTTCCGGAGCCTCGTCGAATAACTGTCAGGACTGCGCGCCGGCGCGATCATGATCTTCCGGTCAAGTATCGTGATTCCGAGGACTGGGTCATGGTCGAAGCTGCCGCTGGGCCCGATCGTGTTTCCGGCGCTCAGTGGTCATCTCCCTTTGCTCGGGAGTACTATCGGTGTGTCAATGAGAATGGGACTCTCGTCTGGATTTTTCGGGAATCCGGCGAATGGTTTCTTCAGGGCTGGTGGGATTAGACAAAAACCCGGTGAGTGACGAGCAATGAGTTTCCAGTACCGAGTACTGAGATACTCAGTTCAAACTCAGTACTCGGTACTGACTTCTGGAAACTCATTGCTCGCCACTCACCGGGTTGAGTCTTTGCGCTCTCTACAACCTCTCGTATACAAAGGAAGGCACGAGCTTCATTACTCCCATTATCAACTTCCATTTGCCAGGCAAATAGATCACGCTATTACGATGCATCGCGGCGTCTGCAATAGCAGTAGCGGCATCGGAAGCTGAAATAACAAAGGGATGCTTACGCGTGTGCGAGATCATTCGAGTATCAACTGACCCAAGCTTCACAGTAATGACTCGAATACCACGGAGCCGCGACCGCATCAACGCGAGATGATCGTTGAGCAAAGCTTTAGCTCGCCCGTATGCCATGACCTTTCGCCGCGGCCGGTCACCGGCAACAGATGACAGCGCGAGAATGAATCCGTGCTCCATGAGCGACGCGGCAGTGTCGAGCGCGCGAGCACTTCCCGTAAAGTTGGTGTCGAGAATCCGCGCAGCCTCATCAGGATCAGTGAATGCGCGAATGTTGTCGCCAAGATAGCCAACACAGAGCACAACACCGTCGAGCGAGCCGGCTGACAGAAGATCGCGGCGAAATGCCGGCTCGTCGAAGTCGAGCACATCGAGCTTCTTCATGTTACCAGCGGGATTCCGCGCAAAGAGCACAAGCCGCTCCCCCTTCGCCTCGAAGACCTTTGCGATCTCACGCCCGATAGCCGACGTCGCTCCCAGGATTGCAATTGCCATTGTCTGGCAAAACTACCCTCGAACCAGAACTGCGGTACCCGATACCGGAACAACCAGAACTGCGGTACCCGGTACCTGAACAACCAGAAATACGGTACCGGATTCCGGCTAAAAGCGTAGTTACGGGTACCGGGTACCGCAGTTCTGGTTGTTCCGGTATCGGGTACCGCAGTTCTGGTTCTGCTGTAACTTTGCCTCACAAGGAGGCTCCCGGTTGCGGCTGATCTTCCTCTGGTCAATTTCGCTGTTTGCAGCAGCCTCGCCGACCGCCGCTCAATCCGGCCGCGGCATCGTCGAACGCGTTGCTCATGCAATGGGCGGCACCAGGCAGGTGCTCGCGGTAAAGACGCTGATGCTCCGCGGCAGCGGCGAGAATTACAATCTTGGCCAGAACATCACACCCGACGCGGAGCTTCCCCTTTACTCCGTCACGTCGTACGTGCGCGTGATCGATTTCAGAAACGCCCGCTGGCGGCAGGATCAGACACGCGAGCCGAAGTTCGTGACGTCGAACACCAATCCGCAGCGGCAGCGCACGGGATACGACCGCGTTGCGTACGACATCACGAGCGACACGAGCATGCGGCGGCTGGGGCCGCGTCCCACACTCGATCGCCGGGCGGAAATAATCTATCACCCCGTCGGGTTCGTTCAGGCTGCGCTAAAGCGCGGTGCGAAAGTCGATGAGGAAGCAGTCCGTGGCGTAAATCGTCGCGTGAGACTCGAAGTCGATGGTGAGCGATACACCATGACGGTGGACAATCGAACGAATCTTCCACTCTCGATTGAAAGAACAATCGCAAACTCAACACTGGGCGATGTAGTGCTGTCGAATGAGTTTCCCCGGTGGTACGAGGCGGGCGATGTGCGCGTTCCGCTCGAGGTCATCCAGCGGCTCGACGGGCGGTGGAGGCTGAACGACATCACGTTCGACGGAGTCCGGGTCAACGGCGCCATTGTCGATATCACTATTCCCGAATCAGTGCGGAATGCCGAGCTGGTGCCGACGCCCGTGAGCGTGACCGTTGATTCGGTAGCGCCGGGAGTGTGGTTTCTTGCAGGTGGATCGCACAACAGTGTCGCCATCGAGATGAAGGATCATCTGCTTCTCGTGGAAGCTCCGCAAAGCGACGAAAGAGCGCTGGCAGTGATTCAGAAAGCGCGCGCTCTTCGGCCGGACAAACCCCTGCGCGCAGTGATCAACACTCATCATCATTTCGACCATTCGTCGGGAATCCGGGCCGCGATGTCGGAAGGGCTGACGGTCATCACTCACCGCGACAACAAAGGATTCTTCGAGAACCTCGCTCACCGTCGATTCACGATTCTGCCCGATGCGTTCGCCAGATCGCCAAAACCTGCAAACATCGAAGGGGTAGCTGATCGCGAGACTTTATCGGATGAAACGCGGCGCGTCGATCTGTACGCAATTCGTGGCAGCCTGCACTCGGCAACGATGCTGATTGTGCACCTTCCCGCTGAAAAACTTCTGATTGAGGCTGATCTCTTCACGCCTCCAGCCGCATCGGTCTCGACTTCAACCGCGCAGCCATTTGCTCTCGATCTTCTGGACAACGTCGGGCGCCTGAATCTCGTTGTCGACTGGATAATTCCGATTCACGGGCGTGTGGTCCCGTTCTCGGATCTTCACGCCGCCGCCAGTAAATAAAGTTCGTGACAGAGCAGGCAATGCGTCCCTACATTAGCGCATGATGACCGCGGCACCGGTTGCAGCAAAGCCTCATGGCGTACTGAAGATGATGGTCGTGGTCGTTTGCGCTTCAGGATTGATTGCTCTCGCAATTCTCGCGTCGAACAAAGTGCAGGATGCCGCGTTCCGCATGCGTGACCAGAGTCCTGCGATCGCTGTCCTGCCGTTCGAGAATGTCGGAAAAGATGAAGGGCAGGAATTCGCGGACGGAATGACGGAAGAAATAACCAATCGTCTTGCGTCACTTCACGGGCTGCGTGTCATCGGCAGGCAGAGCGCGAAGGGTTATGCAGGCACCGGCAAGAGCCCGCAGGAAATCGCGAAAGAGCTGAACGTGAAGTACATCCTGACCGGAACTGTGCGCTGGGATAAATCACCTGATGGGAAAGATCTCGTTCGCGTGAGTCCCGCACTGCTTCGAACATCGGATGCGACTCAAATGTGGACCGAGGCCTACCAGACCGCGCTGACCGGGATGTTCGACCTGCAGTCAAAGGTTGCAACGCAGGTTGCAACGGCACTCAATCTCACATTGCCCGCCCCCGAAAGAAGAGCGCTTGGCGCAAAACCTACCGACAGTCGAACGGCATACAGCTCCTATCTGCACGCACGCCAGATTCTCGACAGCACGTACCAGTCCCCACAGCTTCGCGAAGCAATTGGTCTGCTGCAGAAAGCTGTCGCGGCCGATCCGGAGTTCGTGATTGCGTGGGCGTCTCTGGGAGCAGCGCACACGCAGCTCTACTGGTATGGCGGCGATCCGACAAAGGAGCGCTTGAGACTTGCGCGCGCCGCGCTGGACAAGGCGGTATCTCTCGATCCCGAGCTTCCGGAAGTTCAACTCGCGCGCGGGGTTTACCTGTTTCATGGCGAGCGCAATTACGAAGCTGCGTCACGCGCATTCGAGATGACTCGTGCACTGAGGCCGAGTGACCCGAATGTCGCGTCTTATCAAGGCGCGATTCAGATGAGGCAGGGGAGGGTGAATGAAGCAATCGAGTCCTTCAGGCGCACGGTCGACCTCGATCCGCGAAGCGCGGCCAGCGTGGAACAACTTGCCAGGACTCTTCTTTACGCGCGGCGCTACCATGAAGCCGAATCCCTTGTCGATCAGGCAATGGCTCTGGCGCCGACAGGCGCCGATGCTGCGCGCGACAAGACTTTCATTGCGATCAACTCGAGAGGCAACGTACCCGAAGCGATCGAGCATCTCCGGAATGCAGTAAGAACTGTCCAGCCGCAGTCGTCTCTCACCAGTCTGCTTTTTGAATACGCCTGGCCGGCTGTCGAAGATCCATCGCTCAGGAAGATTCTCACCAATGTCAGGTATACGCGCGACATGCGCCGGGGCTGGTACTATGCGCACAAGGCAGACCTGATGATGTATCTGGGGGATCTGCCGCACGCGCGAAGTTACGCGGACAGCGCAACAACGGTGCTCGCTGAGGAAATTTCGAAAGTCCCCGAGACATCCGCAGTTCACACAGCCCTGGCGCAGTCCTACTCGATTACTGGAAACAAAAAGGAAGCGTTCGATGAGCTAACTCGCGCAGATGAGGCGCTGGCAGTTTCGCCCGATGCTTTTCGTGCGGCAGAGCGCGAGAACGCGCGCGTTTTCGTCCTGACTAACCTCGGCGATTACGACAGCGCAATAACTGCTATGGAAAAGCGGCTCGATGTTCCCGGTGGATTGTCGCGCAATTACCTGCGTCTCAATCCACGCTTCGCAGTCATGAGAGCCAATCCCCGGTTTCAGCGGCTGATTCAGGACAGATGAACAACGCAAGAGCGCGGGGATTCTCTCCCCTTAGCCGGTTTTTCCTGACACTTGCTGCAGTCGTTGCGGTGCTCGCCGGCATTCGTGTCGCCGCTCCAATCGTCGGTCCGGTTCTGATTGCGTTCATCATCACGGTCGCCTGGAGTCCCGGCTCCGATTATCTGCGCCGGAGAGGGTGGCATCCCAGCATTGCTGCCCTCACTGGAATCGGATTTGGAGTGATGGTCATCGTGCTGTTCGTTGTCCTGATGTGGTCGTCTGCGGTTCAGCTTCAGGAGAATCTTCCCGGCTATCAGCCGCGAATTGCGGCGCTGCAGCAGCTGGCGCGCGACAGGCTTGCCGATCTTCCGTTCGACACATCGCGCGTATTTTCCGGCGAAGTTTTCAGTGCGGGTGCTATCGTCAGTTATGCGCTCCGATTCGCTCAGCAGTTCACTCGCACCGCCGGGAATCTGTTTCTTCTCGTTCTTCTGATGGCGTTCATGATGCTCGAGGCCGTTCGATATCCGGAGAAGCTGAAGGCAGCGCTGTCATCGTCACCCGAGGCTGTAGGGCGGCTGCATGAATTCGGCGTGAGCATTCGCAGCTATGTGTCAATCAACGCCATCTTCGGGCTGGCGGCGGCCTTTCTCGATACGATGCTGCTTCTGTCACTCGGCGTTGATTTTGCGATTTTGTGGGGAGTTCTCTCATTTCTTCTGAGTTTCATTCCCAATATTGGCTTTATCATCGCGCTCACTCCGCCCACGCTGCTTGCACTCGTGCAATTCGGATTCGGCCGCGCGATCGCCGTGCTTGTTGGATACATCGTGATCAACTTTCTGATTGACAACGTCATCAAGCCACGGTTTGTGGGAAGCAGACTCGATCTTTCGCCGCTCGTTGTCGTGATGTCGCTGCTGTTCTGGGGATGGCTGATTGGTCCGATGGGCGCATTGGCGGCAGTTCCGCTTTCAATTGGCACCCGCTTTCTTTTCGAGAGCTTCGAGGAATCACGCTGGCTCGCTGTTCTCATGAGCGACGCGGGCCCCAAGCCGGTTGTAATCGATGCATCGAAGAATTCCAGTGAGGATGTGAGATGAACGCTGCAGAGCTGACAGATTTTTACGAGTACAATACATGGGCGCACGAGCTGGTCTTCGAGTCTGTGGCCGAGCTGAGCAAGGAGCAGTACGAGCGCGTGACAGGGGGCAGCTTTCCGAGCGTCCGTCTCACGCTCGAGCATGTTCTCGCTACAGAAGTCGTGTGGCTGTCACGGTGGGAAGGACACTCTCTCGGCGAAGCTCCCGATTACTCCGGCATTGCCGATGCGGGCGCATTGATTCGAATGTGGAGGTCGTTCCGCCACCGTCAGGATGGATTCATCACGTCACTCGCGGACGATGAGCTTACCAAGCCCATCGTCATCCGCACTCGCAGCGGCATCGAGACTGTGCAGCCGCTCGGTGACACAATGCTTCACGTCGTGAATCACTCGACGTATCATCGCGGGCAGATTACCAACCTTGTAAAACAGGTTGGCGGAAAGCCGCGGTCGACGGACTATTTCACCTATATATTGACGCGAGGAGTAACGCCGGCCAGCTAAGCTGATCTCTGCGACGAGTCGCCTTCGGTGAGAAGCTGCGGGCCAACCTTGTACGGCCCGCCCAGCTCGAAGAGTTTGTCGACCCCGAGCGCGGTGATGGCAAAATGACCGCTGGTGAGACGCTCCACTGCCCCAGTCTCGCGCAGATACCACATCTGGAACTCCAGGTGCTCAATTGGCGAATTGAGGACTCTCTCGAGCTCGATAGTGCCAACGCCCGGCTCGCTGTGATTGTTTCGGCGGGCGACGTAGAGGAGGGAGAGAATTGCAAGCTTGAGCTGCGCGTCACTCGCGATCTCGGAGTTGGCTGAATCCTGGTTGAAGACACGCCATCTCGCCTCGCGAACTCTGTCGTAGCTGACATCGTATGCTGCACGCTGCACCGGGTCGGACAGGACATCATGCGCCTGTACCAGCTCGGCGAACTTGTCCGAATCGCCGCTGTCACGATTGTCGGGATGATAGCGATTGGCGAGATGCCGAAAAACGCGCTCGAGAGTTTCGTTATCGGCGCGTGGGGAGCACTGCAGTATTTCGTAGTAGTCCGGCAGATGTTTATCGGGCATGCTGCAATATGTAGTAGAGCGGCTGTTGCGCAATCAAAAAAATCATTGGTTAGTATCGTAAATTCATACACCTGTTACGAACGGAGGCTCGACGATGGGTTTCGCTATCGCTGCAGCACGCATCATCCACGTTGTCGGCGGCGTCATCTGGGTTGGATCGATGTTTTTCGTGTCGACGTTTCTCATCCCTTCGCTTACAGAAGCCGGGCCTGATGCAGGCAAAGTCATGGCTGCTCTCAATCGTCGAAACTTCATGATCGTCATTCCGGTCATCGCGATACTGACAATACTGTCGGGCCTCTGGCTGTACTGGCGCGTTTCTGCTGGATATGACCCCGCTTACATGCGTTCCGGACCAGGACAGGCATACGGACTCGGCGCCACGATGGCGATCATTGCCTTCATCATCGGAATGACTGTCACTCGCCCATCGATGGTGAAGTCGGGCAAGCTGATGGCGTCTGCCGCAACAGCGTCTCCAGCGGAGCGCGAAGCGATGATGGTGCAGGCGCAGGCGGCGCGGGCCCGCGGCGCGAGATGGGGCAAAGTGATCGTATTCCTGCTCATCGGTGCAGCTACTTTGATGTCCCTGGGACGCTACTTGTAACGAGTTCGTTAAGCCGGCGTGAGCGCGTGCGCGAGCCACGCACGCGCGACGCGCCAATCGCGCTTGACAGTTGCAGTCGACAGGCCAAGTGCCGAAGCAGTCTCATCGATGTCGAGCCCGCCGAAGAACCTGCACTCGACGACTGACGCTCTGCGGGGATCGACACGCGAAAGCTCCTCGAGTGCGTCATGAAGCTCGAGAAGCTGGCCGGACTTGAGAGGCGAAACCTGGATCTCGTCGTCGAGTGTGATCGCGAGATCGCCACCACCGCGCTTGCCTGCAACGCGACGCCGCGCGGCGTCGATGAGCACTTCTCGCATTGCACGAGCGATCAGAAGCTTGAAATGCGCAGCATCGTTCGCGGGAATCTTTGCGGGAAGAAGCTTGAGATACGCTTCGTGAACGAGTGCAGTAGTACTGAGCGTGTCACCACGGTCGCCCCGGACTCTCCTTGCAATTCGGCGAAGCTCTTCATAAGCAATCGAGAAGAGCGCGTCGACTGATTCCTTGTCTCCCTTTCGCGCTCCGCTGAGAAGCGTTTCGCTTGTATGGGTCATTGCACTCGGGCTCGCGGATCGATGCGGGTCATGACCGGAGCAATCTCGGGATTCTTTCTGAACTCAGCGAGCTCGTCGCCCTGAAACATGAACCACAGAAGAGCCCCGCGGGGCGTGGTGTTCTGAAAAAGTGACACGGCTTTGTCGATGTGACCTACGGTGACTTCAGCGAGACATATCCAGAATGCCTCGGACGGCGAGGGTGACCCGGGATGAGCCAGAGAGCGCTCCGCTTTATCGAGTGTCGCCAGAGCACGAGCGGTATCGCCCTCGAGCCAGAGAACTCGTGCAAGCGCGCTCAGCTGCGGAGTCCGATAACTCGATGGTACCGCGACCGCTGCATCAGCATCAGCGCGTGCGCCTTTCATGTCGCCGAGCTGTATGCGCACCAGTGCGCGCGTGGCACGCACGTATGGAATGTCTGGATACGCAGCGATTGCGCTGTCGAGATACCTGAGAGCCTCGAGCCGCTTCGACAACCGACGTGAGATTGCAGCCATTGGAACAAGAGTCATAGCTCGATTCGGTTCGAGATCGATGACCCTGCGGTATGCAGCAAGCGCTTCGCTGTACCGGCCAAGCGGCATCAGTGTCTGGCCGTACTGGTGAAATGCCTCAGCGTTGTATGGATCGAGTGCGATGGCATGTTGAAATGCTTCCACTGCTCCGGTAAAACGGAGCGGATCTTTCAGCACGAGCATGTATGCGCGTGCGAGCCACCCATCAGCGGATGTCGAGTCGAGGCGCGTTGCACGATCGGCCAGTGCAAGCCCTTCGGTGAGCGGATCACCGGGGAACTCCGCTGTCGGTTTCCATCCCCAGTCGGCGAGCAGGCTGTACGCATACGACTGTCTGGCAAACGCAGCCGCAAAACTTGTGTCGAGATCTGCTGAACGCCGAAAGCTGGCCATGGCCTGCTCGACTGACTGCGGCGTGCGCTGCGCGAGAAGCTGATTGCCTCTTAGAAATTCCTCATATGCGCGCGAGCTTGCAGGAAAAGAGCTGCCGATCGCGGATCGCTCGCGGTCACTCAGTGGTTTTCCGATCGCATTCAACGTTCCCACAACAAGGTCGCGGCTCAGCTCGCGAAGCTCATTCCGGTCAATTGCCTGTCTTGTCGTCCAGAGAGTTTTATGCGTGTCGGCCCGTACGAGAGACACGTCGATTGTCGGCAGAGACTGCCGCGGAACCATCGTGAGCTTCAGCAGGTGAAGTCCCCTGATGTTCGATCTCGCTATCGAATCGGAGCTCGCGTGAATCAGTCTCATGCGTCCGAGCCCCACTACTCGCTCAGCGATCTCGCTGCTGAGTGCTGATGCGAGAGCGATCGATTCAGAGTTGGATGAATCTCCGGTCACGGGAAGAACAGCGAGAACAGGAGGCGTTTTGTCCTCTGCCGCCGGCTGACTCGAGCGGATTGTCATCCACACACCCGCAACCAGCATGAACGCGGCGGCAATTCCGATCCGAATTCTTCGCGGCCTGAGCCACAGTTTCTCAGTGCGCGCAAGCTCTGAATGAAATTCCGTCGCATCGCGGAATCTCTTCGCGGGATCTTTTTCCAGCGCATGCGAAAGAGTGGCGGCTGCAACCTGAGGAATCTGTTTTACTGCCGGCGGCATCCTCACAGGTGATTCGTCCGCGATCTTCAGAAGAATCTCGCGCGAGGAATTACCAGTGAACGGCGACTGCCCAGCGAGCATCTCGAAAAGCACTACGCCAAGCGACCACACGTCCGAAGCAGGTCCGACGGTCTGCCGCCCGACCTGTTCCGGACTCATGTAGAGAATCGTCCCGCGCGTTGTCGGGCCGTCACGCTCGGCGCTTGCGAGAGTTGCGATTCCAAAATCCAGCAGCTTTGCGAGACCCTGCCGCGTGAGGAAAATATTTTCCGGCTTTACATCGCGATGGATCAGCCCCGCAGCGTGAGCTGCAGAAAGCCCCGACGCGATCTGACGCGCAATGCTGAATGCTTCGCGCGGAGGGATGGGTCCGCGCGCGAGCTTCTCGCGCAGCGTTTCTCCCTCGTATCGAGCCATCGCGATGAACCTGCGGCCGTCGCTTGTCTCGCCAACCTGATAAATGGTTGCAACGTTGGGA
>DASROK010000030.1:0-2125 GCA_035646915.1 Gemmatimonadaceae bacterium | reverse complement strand
GTGCAGGAGCTCGCGTTCACGCTCGCGAATACAATGGAGTATGTATCCCGCGCGATCGACGCTGGACTCGAGGTCGATTCATTCGCGCCGCGGCTTTCATTTTTCTTCGCCGCGCATAACGACCTTTTCGAGGAAGTCGCGAAATTCCGCGCAGCGCGAAGAATGTATGCGCGACTTATGCGCGAACGATTCAATGCGTCTGACTCGAGCGCCAGAATGCGCTTTCATACTCAGACAGGTGGCGTGACGCTCACTGCGCAGCAGCCGCTCAACAACGTTGTGCGCGTAACAGTCCAGGCACTTGCAGCAACACTTGGCGGAACCCAGTCACTGCACACCAACGGCTACGATGAAGCGCTCGCACTTCCCACAGCCGAAGCGGCGACGCTCGCGCTGAGAACTCAACAGATCATCGCGTACGAGTCAGGCGTGGCAAATACGGTCGATCCGCTCGCCGGCAGCTACTATGTCGAGAGTCTCACGAGTGAGCTCGAGAAGCAGGCGATGGAGCTCATAGGTAAATCGGATGCAGCAGGCGGCTCCGTGGCTGCAATTGCCGCCGGGTTTTTTCAGGAAGAAATCGCGCGGAGCGCGTACGAACATCAGCTGCGTGTCGAAAGCGGCGCAACTGCCGTGGTGGGAGTGAACAGGTTCACCGACGACGAGCCACCTCCGCCAATTCCTTCGCCGGATTATTCGCGTCTCGAGCTGGATCAGGTGAAGTCGCTTGCAGAAGTGAAGCGAAAGCGGGATGAGAAAGCTGTCAGCCGGTGTCTCGAGGCACTGTCTGCGAGTGCGGCATCGCTGATCTCAGAGCGTCACGAGCGCAGCCACATGATGCCGCTCATCATCGACGCAGTCAGGGCACGCTGCACGACAGGTGAGATCTCCGATACGCTGGAGTCGCAATGGGGCGCGTATTCGCCGGGCATGTAAGCGGCAGGTCTTAATAGAAACGTTACGTCGGTACCGATTCATCACATCCGTGCAGAGGTAAATTGGCTTTCATGGCCTCTCCCAGGCGCCACCGCCCCAGCGGCTTGCTGCGTTTCAGCGACGGATCGAAATCAACATTGCGAAGCAAGTTTCGCGAGCTTGGCGCGCGAGCGCTGACGTTCGGATACCGTCGCATGCTTTTCATGTCGTATTCACTCGACGATGTCCGCATCCCGGTATACAACGCGTCGCTCGGTGTTTCATTTGCAGCGCTTCAACCCAGAGATATCGACGCATATCTCCGTTTCAGGCAGAATGCGTGGCGCAGCGACATCGAGCAGCGGCTCATGCACGGAGATCGCTGCTTTGTTTCATGGAGCGGCAAGGAAATCGTCGATGCGTGCTGGACCGCAACGGGGCTGATCTATGTTCCCTACATGCGGAGGTTCCTGAGGATTCCGCCGGGCAGCGTATACAGTTACGATTCCTACACTGCTCCGCAGTTGCGCGGGCGCGGAATCTATATGGCACGGAATTCATACACGGCGAGAGTTCATCAATCAGAGGGACTCAGCCGCAGCATAGCGCTCGTTGCATATGAGAACTACTCGGCGTGGCTAATTCTCACGAGGTCGGGCCTGAAGACTCTTGGCGCATATCACTACGTTCGTACTCCGCTTGAAGGGATTTACTGGGAGACCGTCGAAGCCGGCCAGACGCTTCCTCCGCTCGTACGCGAGCCGACCCGGGCGATGACTGGCGGTAGTATCATCGGGGCAACGTCGGAAAGTTGACCGCAGGCTCACAGATTGGCGGCCCGGCGGGGCGCGCGCTCACCGGCAATCTCCGCGCTTTTGCCAGGGATCCTCTCGAATTCCTGGCTCGGACGGCACGAGACTTCGGGCCTGTGAGTGCGCTGCGTTTCGGCCGGTCGCGGGCATACCTCGTCAGCGATCCGGCGATGATCGAAGAAGTCTTCGTCAAGAAGCGACTCGATTTCATCAAGGCGGGTCCAATCCGCGCGCAGCGCCGCCTGTTCGGTCGAGGACTTCTCATAAACGAGGGCTCATCGTGGTCGCACCAGCGACGCCTCGCACAGCCCGCGTTTCATCCCGGCAAGCTCGGCCCGTATGTGCCCCCGATCGCGCAGCACACTGGGAAAATGCTCGAGCGATGGAAGTCAGTCGAG
>DASROK010000029.1:0-3868 GCA_035646915.1 Gemmatimonadaceae bacterium | reverse complement strand
TACGGGAACTACGGGAACTACGGGAACTACGGGAACTACGGGAACTACGGGAACTACGGGAACTACGGGAACTACGGGAACTGCTCTGAAGCACAGATGACGCAGATGTTGCGCAGATGACACAGAAACTGCGCAAATTTTTTTGGATTGAGGACCGTCGGTGCGTCGTTAACCTTAAAAAGGTTTTCCGTCGTGATCTGTGTCATCTGCGCAACATCTGCGTCATCTGTGCTTCAGAGCAGTTCCGTAGTTCCCGTAGTTCCGTAGTTCCGTAGTCCGGAATGCCGCCAATTTGCTAACTTCGCCATATGCAGCCGATTGAAGAGCTTCGCCGCTCCATTATCGAAGATCCCGAGCTTCCTGAAGTCGTGACGCCAATGATTCTGCGTCGCGACGAAAAAGCTCACATGAAAGTTCAGCGCGCGATCTGGCGTGAATTGCGAAGCGTCGAGCTCGGGGGACATGGCTCGCTTACAGTTGTCGAGATTGGACAGCTGTATGTAACCAGTCAACGCGTCATTGTCGCTGGCGTTGCGAGTGAGACGAGCGTCGAGTTATCGGAGCTCGATGGCGTATCGGTCTCGGACGGGATGCTGATTCTGCAGCGAATCGGAAGTCTCGATCCGTACATCGAGCTGAATTCCCCGGAGCTCAACGACATCGTTCTGTTGTTGATCGAACGCGCGAGGAGAGGTGGGAAACCACTCAGGGAATATTTGAACGCGCCCGCCCCAGCGGCGCAACAATCCGCGGCTCAAAAAACGAAATCAAAGCCGGCACCGTCACCAAATCCGCCTGCAACGCTCGAGGAACTGATGGCAAAGCTGGACAAGCTCGTCGGACTGACATCAGTGAAGAGCGAGATTCACACGCTGGTCAACGTCGCGCGCATCAAGGAGATGAGAAAGCGCGAAGGGCTCAAGGCACCAACGACCTCATACCATATGGTATTTGTCGGCCCGCCCGGAACCGGAAAGACAACAGTTGCACGACTGGTCTCTCAGATCTTTCACGCGCTGGGACTTCTATCGAAAGGACATCTCGTCGAAGTAGATCGCGCCGAGCTCGTCGCCGGGTACGTCGGGCAAACTGCAATCAAGACCGATGCGTGCGTGAAAGAAGCGCTCGGGGGAGTCCTGTTCGTAGACGAAGCCTACAGTCTCGCCGGCGGATCTGATCAGGACTTCGGGCACGAGGCAATCGAGACTCTGCTCAAGCTGATGGAAGACAATCGCGAGGATCTCGTCGTCATCGCTGCGGGATATCGCGACAGGATGGAATTGTTCGTGGAATCGAATCCTGGATTGAGATCGCGCTTCACGCGATTCATCGACTTCCCGGATTACACCCCGGACGAGCTGACGACCATCTTCACGCGTCTTGCCGAAGAGGAGGGCTACGAACTCGATGCAGGTGTGGCTGATGCGGTGAGAAAGAAAATGTTCGACGCCTACATGATGCGGACGCCCACCTTCGGCAATGGCCGCATGGTGCGGAATCTCTTTGAGCAGACGCTGACCGCACAGGCAAACCGCCTGGCCAATGCGAGCCCGACGCGGGTTGAGCTCTGCACCATTACGAACGCCGATCTTGCGTAGTGAGTCAGCACTCAGAATTCAGCATTCGCTCATGCTGTTTCGCGTCGCTCGATCTTTTCCTCGATTGACTGCGCTTCAGTGACCGCAGGCTGATTCACATCAGGAAGTCGATCCACTGTATCGGCTTTGATCGCGTAGGTCGGACAATGGTGAACGAAATCACCATCAGCCGGCGACCAGTCGACAACCGGAACTCGAGCGACCGCCTTTCCGGCTTCATCCATTGCCATAATACGAGGCGCTAAAGCGACACATAACGTGCATCCGATGCACTTCTCTCGATCGACAGAAATTGCAACCTGCCGTCGCGGGAAAATCCCCGATTCCGAATTCACACACGCGTCAAAATCCTTGAGAGCCTCGATAGCCGCCTTATATCCAGCTTCGATCAGCTCATCTGCATGCCTGAAGCTGAACCATCCGATGTGAGCGACACGCGGACGAATCAGGATCATCGGCGGTCCCGACCACGTCTCGAGTGGATGCAGCTGGAGCGCATGCATCATGGTCGTTGCCGCTCTCATGTAGATCGCAGTGAAACCGTGCTGCGCAACGTCCTTCCGCGTGATGATCGAGCTGCTGCCTGTATCGACAGCTATCACCGCGTCCATTCCCTGCGATGCAACAGCAACCGGAAGATTGTCCACCACGCCACCGTCCACGCATGAGCGGTCGCCGACATTACCGGGAGGATAAAAACCCGGCAGGGCACACGATGCGTACACCGCATCTACTACGCTTACATCACGAAGCCCCGGCAATCCCCAGACGACAGGCGATCCGCGCTGCAGGTCGACAGTATTCACCAGAAGGGTCGTACTCAGCTCGTCGAACTGCATGTCAGGCACAACCGACTCGCACACCTGCCTCAGCGGCGCAGCCTGATAAATACTCGGAGCATGAGTTCTCTCGAGAACAATTCCGAGCCGGTTCAGCCGGAAGAGATCTCGGCGGCGAAGCTTTCGCGCGTGTTCTTCCATCTCCTCGATGCGCATGCCGCTAACCGCAGCCGCGCTGATCAATGAGCCGATGCTCGTACCAGCATAGACCGCGGGCTTGAGTCCCATCTCATCGAGCGCACGCAGAACTCCGATGTGCGCGAATCCCTTGAGCCCGCCGCCACCGAGCACGAGCGCAACTTTCCGGCGCCGTATGCGCGGCTCGGCTTTTCTCTCAGCGGTTGTCATCAGCTCGTCAGTCAAAATCCTGGCCGGTCACGGGAGGTATAATTTGTATCCTTCATATGACTACTTCGCCATCACGATGAACGATCCACTTCTCGAGTATCGCCAGGAATTCCCGATCCTCGACAAGACCACCTATCTGATTTCCAACTCGCTCGGCCCAATGCCGCGCACTGTCCCTGCAAAGCTCGCAGAATACGCCGATCACTGGGGCAGCCTTGGCGTGAAAGCATGGGCGAAGGGATGGTGGGAAATGCCTGTCGCTGTGGGCAACGAGATCGCTCCCCTCATGAACGCCGAGGCGGATACAGTTGTCATGATGCCGAATGTGACAATCGCTCAGACAGCTGTTGTTTCGGCGATGGATTTCAAAAACGGTCGCGATACCGTCGTGATGACCGATCTCGATTTTCCCTCGGTGCGTTACGCGTATCAGGCGCTTTGCGACAAACTCGGCGCGCGACTGGTGAGCGTTCCATCTGACGACGGAATCACGATCGATCAGGACCGGCTTCTCGAAGCGATCGACGAGCGCACGCGCCTTGTCTGCATATCGCATGTCCTGTTCAAGTCCGCCTTCATCAACGATGCGGATGCGATCTGCACTCATGCTCACAAAGTCGGCGCAATGGTATCGCTCGATGCGTTTCACTCCGTAGGCATCATCCCGGTCGATGTTCAGAAGAGCGGTGTCGACTTTCTTACCGGAGGAGTTCTCAAATGGCTGTGCGGCGGTCCGGGTGGATGCTTTCTATATGTAGCGCCCCCGGTGCGTGACTCGCTCGAGCCGGCGATCACTGGCTGGCAGGCGCATCCGCGGCCGTTCGCATTCGAGACAACCCTCGAGTACACTCCTGGCCCATTCCGCTGGCTGAACGGAACGCCGGTCATTCCCGCGCTGTATGCCTCTGCAGAAGGCACGAAAATCATTCGCCACGCAGGAATGGATGCAATCCGGAAGAAAAGCATGCGGCAGACGGCTCGATTGATCGAGCTTGCCGACGAGCGGGGTTTCCGCGTTTTCGCGCCGCGAGATCCCGAGCGCCGCGGTGGAACGGTGGCCATCGACGTGCCCAACGGCTACGA
>DASROK010000028.1:0-2038 GCA_035646915.1 Gemmatimonadaceae bacterium | reverse complement strand
GTCCCGATCACCAAGACCCATGTACACGACTGCTGTCAGGTAAGGTGACACGTAGCGCTCTTTCGCGGTTCGCTCGAGCTCGTCGAGAAGCTGTTTTGCGCGCAGGGTATCGCCGTTGACAGCATGCGCGTGAGCGAGGCTCGCGATCACCTCGATGCTGCCGCCGGACATTGCCAGCGCCTTCTCGAATGCATTGATCGCACGGAGCTTTTCGCCAAGCTGCACGAGTGACTGTCCCATGAAATGCTGTAGCGGAAAAAATCGTGGGTCGGCCTGTATTGCCTGTTCGTGCCACTTCACGCTTTCCTCGAACCGGCGCGCCGCATACAACACGGCGCCGGGGCTCGCAGCGATCGCAGGTGTTATTGGATCGAGCTGGCCCGCGCGCCGCAGCTGATCGAGCGCTTCATCAAAGCGGCCGGTCGGTGCGAGAACCTGCATTGCGTACCAATGCGGCGCGGTAGCGTAGCCGGGGTTCAGCGCCATGCTGCGCTGAAAATCGATTTCTGCTGCTTTCCAGTCCCAATCGTAAATCGCGTGCATGCAGCCGAGGGCGGCGTGAGGCTCAGCGAGTGTCGGATCGATTGTCAACGCGAGGTGAGCAGCATCTTCCGCGACAGGAATTGTTTTCCTTGGCTCGCGCACGCCATAGAGCGCGAGGGTCGCGAGAGTATCCGCGAGTCCGGCATGCGCTCGCGCGAAGCGTGGGTCAAGATCGATCGCCTTCGTGAAATACTTGACGCTCTGCGCCATCTGCTCGTCGGTTCGCTTGTTCCACGCATGACGGGCGCGCATGTAAAGCTCATGCGCTTCGATGCTGATACTCGGACTATCAGCGACAGGACCGAGTGATTGACCGAGGAGCTCGACCTGCAATCCACGCGCGACTGCTTGTGCAATCTCTGCCTGAACCCCAAAAACATCCTCGAGCTTGCGTGTGTACGACTCGGCCCAGAGCTGGCGACTGTCCGCTGCCCGAATGAGACGGACCGAAACGCGCACGCTATCGCCTGCATGGCGGGTGCTGCCTGTGACCAATGCGCCAACCTCGAGCTGCTTGCCGATTGCGCGCACATCGGCGTTCGCATCCAGAGTCGATCCGAATATTTGCGCGACGACACGAAGGTTTCTGATGCGAGCAAGCGCGTCGGCAATCTCTTCGGAAACGCCGCGACTGAAATGTTCGTCTGACGATTCGTTGCTGAGATTCTGAAATGGAAGCACAGCAACTGACGGAAGATTGGCGTGAGCCGTCGGCGCGCCTGTAGCAGTGGAATCGGCGAGTGCGAGCGCGAATTCCTGGGCTGATGTGAACCGCGCGTCGGGATCACGCGCCATCGCGCGAAGCAGTGCGGCTTCGACATGCGCGGGAATTTCCGGACGCAGCGAGCGAACAGGGTCTGGATCTCTTCTGAATCGAAGTGCGATCGTCTCCGTCGAGCTTCGTCCAACAAATGGCGGCGCTCCGGTCAACATCTCGTGAATCACGCAGCCTAAGCTGTAGATGTCACTGCGTGCGTCGAGATCTTCTTCGCCGGCGCCCTGTTCTGGGCTTACATACAGCGGAGTGCCGACACCGTAGCCCGGTTGTGTCAGTGAATTATCGTCCGTCGGTCGTTTCAGCAGCCGGCTTGCGCCGAAGTCAGCAACGAGCGCGTGTCCTTCAGTGATGAGAATGTTTCCCGGCTTGATGTCGCGATGCAGAACTCCGGCGGCGTGTGCATAGGCAAGTGCGTCGGCAATCTCGCGTCCGAATTGAATCGCTTCGCTTATTGGTAACGGGCTGGTTTTCTCCAGACGATCGAGCAGCGATGCGCCCTCGATGAACGGCATGACGTAATACGGTCGCCCGAGTGCAGAGCCGGAATCGAGCAGCGGGAGAATGTGCGGATGAGTGAGCTTTGCAATGATTCCGATTTCACGGTGAAAGCGGAGCTCATCGGTTTGCGACGTGCTGTCGGTGAGAAGGACTTTTATCGCAACCTGTCGATCGTGCCGAATGTCGCGTGCGAGATATACCGTCGCGGTCGCACCTCGT
>DASROK010000027.1:0-2254 GCA_035646915.1 Gemmatimonadaceae bacterium | reverse complement strand
TGCCTTTGAACGGCCTGCGTTGGATCGTGGGTGTGATCTTGATCGGTGTCGGTGCAGATGGCTTGCTGCGTCACCGGCACGTCCGGCTCAGCGGAATGCGCGTGAACGCGCGCGAGCTCACCACATGGTCATTCCTGATGGCGTCAGTACATGGTGCCGGCATAATGGTCCTGCCATTCATACTTGGATCGTTCGCGGCGACGAAGGCGACGCCCGCTCACTTACATCATCGGATGATGTCGATGGCCGGTATGGATGCGAACGCAATGGCTGGTATCGCGTCAGGAAGTGCCGCTCTCCAGATAACAGCTCCGCTGATTCACACCGCAGGTTATCTGGTCGTCACTGCGATGCTGGCTGTTGTCGTGTACGAGAAGGTTGGCCTGCGAATGCTGCGTCGCGCGTGGATCAATCTCAACGTCGTGTGGTGCGTCTCGATGATTGCGATTGGTGTGGTGGCGCTGCTGCAGTAGGCTGCAAATCGCGAGTGGCGGAGGACGAGTGATTTTCCCGCTCGTCTTCCGCCAGAAAGCTGCGGAGCTCATTGACGAAGCGCACCCATGCGGGTTCTTGCTCGAGCAGGATGTGATTTCTGCTTTCCAGCGGAACAAATCGCGCGTTAGGAAGAAGAGCCGCGAGCTTGCGTCCCTCACCGAAAGCGGCCACTGCATCACCCGTAGCGTGGAGTACGAGAACCGGCACCTTCACGTGGGGCAGAACATCGGTTACATCGATGGTCGACGCAGTCGTGAGGAGTCGCGCGCCGATTTCCGGTGAGGTGGTGAGACGCTGCAGCTCACTGAACCACCGCATCTGTTCCGGTGTGCCTTCAGGAAGAAACCGCGCTGCGAAAAATTGGCGGAAGGCGGGATTGTCGTATCCCCAGCCCAGCGGGATTCCCTCCATGATCATCTTTACCTCGGCGAGCTGGGCCGGATTCCGAGCCCGAGCCACCACACCCTGCGCAAATCCGCCGTACAGAACGAGACGCGTCACTCGCTCGGGATGGCGGACGGTGTAGGTGATTGCGACCGCGCACCCTTGCGAGATGCCGAACAGTGGAAACCGATCGAGTCCCGCCGCGTCGACCACTGATTCCAGATCGCTGATCCAGGAATCGAATGAAAGATTTTCTGCATCGCGGTCAGAGAGCCCATTTCCGCGCTCGTCATATCGGATCAGCGTGTGACCGTTAGAAAGCTCGCGCAGCCAGTGACGCCATACCGGGCTTTCCCAGTCGTACTCGAGATGCGTCATCCAGTTTGCCGGCTTTACCAGGGGGCGGTCCCGCACCGCTTGTAGCGTAAGCGATTCGAACTCCGTCGGGCGCCGTGCAGAAACGGATTTGTTGTCCACTGCCAGCATGCGAGACTGACGGAGCTCCAGCGGTGCGCTCGCTCACGTCGGCGACGAAACGGAACCCCTTGCCGTGAATTGTGCGAATAACGCGCTGCGCCGTCCCGTCATCACCAACGGCCTGGCGTGCTGCCTTGATCCGGCTGTTGAGTGTAGCCGGCGCCACGTACTTGTGTCCCCACACACCGTCGAGGAGCTCATCTTTCGTGACAACGCGATCTCGGGAGCGCAGAAGAAACGCGAGCACATCGAACACCTGTGGCTCTAAATGAATCGGCTGCCCTTGCTGTCGAAGCTCGTGAAGGCGCGTATCGAACTCATACTCGCCAAAGGAGTAAATCAGGTCATCACGAGGAGAATGCAACATCGACTGGTTCTAGTTCGACTCTCGCTATGAGCGGTCTAGCGCTGCATGGTGAGACTACGGCCGGCCGTTAGGTCTGGCAAGTGATGGCGATATGCAGGAATGCCCGTCGCTTCGTCCTTTGCCAGACGCGGCGAAGCTCTTCCGCAAAACGTGTCCCAAATCAGCGCCACCCAGTCGGCTGAAAATCCGCCTCGCCAGATGCTGCCGCTCGTTTACCAATCCGGTCGATCAGGCCGCTGAAGATGACACGATGAATCGGATACAACGCGTACCAGTAGAGGATACCTGCAAGTCCTTTTGGCGCGAAGAAGGCGGTTTGCTCGAGGAGAGTGCTCCCATCGGGTCGAGCCGTCGCTTGAAACTGTAACCACGCCATGCCCGGTACCTTCATCTCTGCTCTCAATCTCAGCAGCCTGTCCTGCTCGACAGCTTCCACCCGCCAGAAATCCAGCGCATCTCCGACCCGGAGCCGCTCCGGATCGCGCCGCCCGCGGCGAAGCCCGACGCCGCCGATCAAGCGGTCGGCAAATC
>DASROK010000026.1:0-8023 GCA_035646915.1 Gemmatimonadaceae bacterium | reverse complement strand
ACTCACGGCGGGAAGAACGCCGATCATTCTTCTCGATACAGACCTCGAGCAGAATCATGACGACGACCGACAGCTGCTCAGTAAACTCTACGCCGGCGGACCCGCACTGAGACTCAGACAGGAATGGCTCCTCGGCGTCGGCGGAGTGAGAGTACTGAGAGCTCTCAACTATGATCCATCAGCATGGCACGCCAACGAAGGCCATGCGTCTTTCATGCTCGTCGAAAGAGTGAGAGAGCTCACAACCAAAGGCACACCATTCGACGAAGCTGTCAAACAGGTCAGAGCGGCAAGCACATTCACAACACACACTCCGGTTCCCGCGGGACATGATACATTCGCCCGCGATCAGATCTCCGCGTGCACGGGACCGGTGTGGGAAGAAATGGGAATCACCCCCGAACAATTCTTCGACATCGGAAAGCATCCAGTCCCGGGCAACACCACATTCCACATGACAGCGACCGCAATCAGACTCTCCAAGAGAGTCAACGCGGTCTCGAGAAGACATGGCGTCGTCACACGCGAGCTGTGGAAAGGACTCTGGCCCGGACGTGACGCGGATGAAGTTCCAATCGGGCACGTCACCAACGGCGTGCACCTCGCGACATGGATGGCCAACTCCATCATGGCGCTGCTCGACCCCAAGCTCGGCTCACATTCAGGCGCACACTTCTCAGAATCAGGAACGTGGGACCGCGTTCTCTCACTCGACGATCACGAGATATGGCACGTTCACCTGAGACTCAAGAACGCGCTGATGCATCTGGTAAGGGAAGATGCGCGCAGAAACTTTGCGGCGAGGTCACACGAAGCCGCCCAGCTTGTCGGTGCCGGACTTCTTCTCGATCCCGATGCACTGACAATCGGATTTGCAAGACGATTCGCTACATATAAGAGAGCGAACCTCGTATTCCGCGACGTCGACCGCCTCTACAACATCCTCACGAACACTTCGCGGCCGGTTCAGATCATCTTCGCAGGAAAAGCGCATCCGGAGGATACGCCCGGCAAAAAGGTTCTCCAGGAAGTCCACCACTTCACGAGAGATCCACAGTTCGAAGGACGCGTTGCGTTCCTCGAGGATTATGACATGCACATCGGCCACCTGCTCGTGCAGGGCGTCGATCTCTGGCTGAATCTTCCGATTGTCCCGATGGAAGCATCAGGCACGAGCGGAATGAAAGCCGCCTTGAACGGCGTTCCCCAGCTCAGCACAATCGACGGCTGGTGGGAGGAAGGCTATGACGGCACAAACGGATGGGCGATTCCCGCGGCAACAAGCGAAGAAACAGCAGACGCCGAAACCGCGGATCACCTCTACAAACTGCTCGAATCCGAGGTCGTCCCCCGCTTTTACGAGAGAACCAATGGCGTGCCCGAGAAATGGGTCGCAATGATGAAAAACGCCATGCGAGTCGCCGGCGAGCACTTCACAGCCAGGCGTATGCTCGTGGATTACGTCAAGAAGTACTACGTTCCCTCCATGACGGGGAATTCGAGACCGGACGACCCACCAGCAGCGTGAGCAGAATTTGCCAAGACCCGCCAAGCGTGCCCGCCGTGTAAGCCGTACTTCCCCGCTCAGGTCCGAGTCGGGAGAGCAGATCACGGTCGTGCACCTCACTGCCGAGTACACGCCGTATGCGCGCACCGGTGGGCTTGCTGAAGCGGTTCAGGGACTGGCCGATACTCAGACGCGACAGGGAATCAAAGTCTTTGTCATTGTCCCTTTGTATCGAACAGCGCGCAAAGTCGTAACAAATCTTCAGCAGATAGGCAACGAGATAACCGTCTACGTCGGTCCGCGCAAAGAACAGGTGAGATTCTTCCGCGACGCGGACAGAACCGGCGGCCCCGACGTCATCTTCGTTGACAATGCCCTCTACTTCGATCGCGAAGGCATCTACGTCGAGGGGGGCGCTGATTATCCGGACAACCCGCGGCGTTTTGCACTGTTCGCGCGTGCAGCAATCGAAGCGATATCGCTTGTCACGAAAGGCCCGCTGCTCGTGCACGCGCACGACTGGCATGCATCGCTGGCGCTGGTGTACCTGCGATCGTACGGAGACCTGCGCGAAAGATTCAAGGGAACCGGCGCGATTCTCTCCGTTCACAACGCGGGCTACCAGGGATACTTCTCGACAGCGGTGATCCCCGATCTTGGAATTCCTCCCGAGACTTTCAACCTCCACCAGCTCGAGTGGTACGGAAAAGTCAACTTCCTGAAAGGCGGACTAGCGTTCTGCGATTACGCGGTGACGGTGAGTCCATCGCACGCCGAGGAGCTGAGAACACCCGATGGTGGATTCGGACTGCACTCGATGTTCCAGTCGATGGGCGACCGATTCCAGGGAATTACTAACGGAATCGATCAGGAGAAATGGAATCCTGCAACTGATTCGCAGATCGCCGCGAACTTCACGCGCGAGGACACATCGAACAAGGCGCAGTGCAAGGCGCATCTGCAGCGCACATTCGGCCTGCCCGAGCGCACCAACGTTCCAATCATTGGAATGTGCGGCCGCCTGGTAAAGCAGAAAGGATTTGACGTCATCCTCGCGTCGAAAGCAATCAGAGCTCTCGATGCGCAGTGGGTATTCCTCGGCCAGGGTGAAGAGCGGTACAAGCACATCCTCAGGGAATTCGAGAGAACGCGACCACAGCACGTCAGCGCGGAATTCAACTTCACCGACAAAGTCGAGCACCGTCTGATCGCCGGATCTGACATGCTCCTGATGCCGTCGGAATACGAGCCATGCGGACTCACGCAGATGCGCGCGCAACGATATGGCGCTCTCGTAATCGGACGACGCGTGGGCGGGATCTCCGATACAGTTCACGATGACGCGACAGGTTTCCTCTTCGATGCATTCACAGCCGATGCATTCGATGGAGCCGTCGGCCGCGCGCTGCAACGCTATTACGACAGAGAAGCATGGAAGCCGCGCATGAACCTCGCGATGGGCCGCGACTTCGCATGGGACAGCTCCGCCGCACGCTATCTCCAGCTTTATCGCCGCGCACTCGCCTCCCAGAATCCCGAAAGCTGAATGGATTTCGTCCTAGGACTGCACAGTCACCTTCCTTACGTTCTGAATCACGGTCGCTGGCCTCACGGCAGCGACTGGATTTCAGAAGCGGCTGTCGACACATACCTGCCGCTCATCGACTCGCTCACGGCGCTCGCTGATGAGGACATCGCCGCGCCGGTAACTCTCGGAATCACGCCGATCCTCGCGAATCAGCTCGCGAGCCCGGTGTTCGAAGCGGAGCTGAGACAGTTTCTCAATCAGCGACTCGAAGCGTGCAATGAAGCGGAGTCAGCGATGCGCAATACCTACGATGCGCATCTCATTCCGGTCGTTCAGTTCTGGCGCGAGCGATTCACACGGCTCCTCGAGCTGTACGATGCTCTCGACGCCGACATCATCGGCGCATTCAGCAGGCTCCAGGACGATGGACGTCTCGAGCTCATCACATCGGCAGCGACTCACGGATTTCTTCCGTTGCTTCAGCGCGACGAGAGCATTCGCTTTCAGCTGACTGTCGGTCAGGATGAGCACGAGCGGCTATTTGGCAGCCGGGCAGCGGGACTCTGGATGCCGGAGTGCGCGTATCGCCCCGCAGGCGCATGGCAGCCGCTGCCGAGTGCGAGAGCCTATCGACACCGAGCGGGGCTCGAAGCTCATCTCGTCGAACACGACGTGCGCTTTGTATTTGTTGACGCGCATCTCGCGCAGGCTGGACTGCCGCTCGGCGTTTATGGAGAGCTGCCGACGACTCCGCATGAAATGATTCAGGTGCAGCGACGCGTGCGCGCCAGTCAGATGCCGCGATCGCCATATCGGCCGTACTGGATCGGAAGTCATGGAAAGAAGATTGCGCCGCGCGCACTGATTCGTGATCCGCGCTCATCGATGCAGTTATGGTCCCGCCATGGCGGGTACCCGGGCGATGGCGCGTATCTCGAGTTCCACAAGATCAGATATCCCGGCGGCCTCAAGCTCTGGCGCGTCACGTCGGATTCCGCCGGACTCGGCGACAAGCTCGCATACGAGCCGGACTACGCGAACGAACAGGTTCTGCGTCATGCAAAACATTTCGCACGATTGCTGAGTCGCGTGGGGGATACGATTCAGCGTAGCGGAGCGGAACTCATTGCTGTTCCGTTCGACACGGAGCTCTTCGGGCACTGGTGGTTCGAGGGAGTCGACTTCGTTGAAGAGCTGTATCGACAGATAGATCTGCAAGGTGGCGTGCGACCGCTCACCGCATCAGCGCATCTCAACAACGCTCGCGCTGATGTGGCGCTGAATCTGAGCGCAGGGTCGTGGGGAAAAGACGGCGACTGGAGCATGTGGCTCAACGCGGAAACGAATTGGACGTGGGAGAAGCTCTGGCCGCTCGAGGAGGAATTCTGGCGTCTTGCACCAGCCGCAATTGAAAACACTGTCCTGCATCCAGTTCTTGCACAGGCCGCGCGCCAGCTGCTGCTGGCACAATCGTCAGACTGGCAGTTCATCATCACCACCGGTGAAGCTGCCGATTACGCTGAGGCGCGCATCAAGCTTCACATTTCCGATTGCGCGCGATTGATGCGCGGCCTCGATGGAAGCAAGGGAGATCTGGCGAACGCCAAAGAGCTCGCGAAGGAGCTCGAGGTTCGCGACGCAGTGTTCCCGAACATTCTCGACTCGCTGAGGGCTTGCCTGAGCAGGTGAGTCGATCCGTTGTCGTGCATGGCCACTTCTACCAGCCGCCTCGCGAAAATCCCTGGACCGGAGAGGTAGACCCGGAGCCGAGCGCTGCGCCGTTCCATGACTGGAATCAGCGGATCGACAGTGAATGCTACGCGCCGATGGCTCAGGCGAGAGTGCTCGGTCCCAATGGGGAAGTTCAACATCGCGACAATCTCTATGCAAGAATGAGCTTCGACGTCGGCCCACCGCTTTTCGAATGGATGGAGACAAATGCGCCATCCACTTACGCATCGACACTGGAAGCTGATCGCTTGAGCCTCGAGAAGCTCGGCCACGGTAATGCGATCGCGATGCCATATCATCACACTATCCTTCCGCTCGCGTCCTATCGCGACAAGGTGACAGAAGTGCGCTGGGGAATCGACGATTTTCGCCGGCGGTTCAAGCGCGAGCCTGAAGGAATGTGGCTTCCCGAAACAGCAGTCGATGAAGAGACGCTCGATGTTCTGGCCGATCAGGGAATTCTCTTTACGATTCTCGCGCCGCATCAGGTGGACAAAATCTCAGAGCAAGGCCTTCCACTGAGATTCAAAGGCGGATCGAATAGAGAGATCGCGATTTGTATTTACGACGATAAGCTGTCAGCAGATATCGCGTTCGGACGACTGATCAAAGACGGAGCATTGCTCGCGAGTCATCTGGACCCGGACGACGAGAAGCTGATCACGGCGGCGGCGATGGATGGTGAGACTTTCGGTCACCATCACCATTTCGGTGAGATGGCACTTGCCCGCGCTTTCCGCGTTCTCGAGGAGCGCGGGAACGTGCAGATCGAAAACTTCGCATCGTTTCTCGCGCGAAATCCACCGCAGGAAGACGCTGTGCTCGTTGCGCCGAGCTCCTGGAGCTGCCCGCACGGTGTCGAGCGATGGCGGTCCAACTGCGGTTGCGCGCTTGCTCCGGAAAAACACACCAGCCAGGAATGGAGGGCCCCGCTGCGTGAGGGACTCGAATGGCTTGCCGGCGAGCTTCATGAAATCTTCGAGCGCGACGGCGAAGATCTCTTCATAGCTGACCCATGGCTGATTCGCGATCAGTACGGCGAAGTCGTGAGCGGACCTGTTGCGAAAGCGTTCGAGTTCATTGCGGGGAATATTTCAAGGCGCAACGACGAAGGCCGCATCGAGCGCGCGGCAGAGCTGCTCGAAATGGAGGATGCGGCTCTCAAGATGTTCACTTCATGCGCATGGTTCTTCGATGACCTCGCCCGCATCGAGACTATTCAGGTATTGAAGTACGCGGCGTTTGCAATCGAGCTTTCAGGTGATGCTGAGCGACTGGAAGCTGGTTTGCTCGAGAGAATCGGCGATGCAAAGAGCAACGACCCGAAGGAAGGAACCGCTCGTCACATCTGGGCCACTCACGTTATGAAGGAATGACGTCAGTTCGCTTTGTCTTTGGAATTCACGTCCATCAGCCGGTGGGCAACTTCGATCACGTGTTCGAAGAGCACACTCGCGATGTCTATCTCCCTCTCCTGAAACGGCTGAAGGAGAGAGAATTCTTTCCGATCGTGATGCACTTGTCCGGTCCGCTGCTCGAATGGCTCGAGAAAAGTCACTCGAGCTACCTCGACATGGTCGGAGAGCTCGCAGCTGCCGGAAAGATCGAGATGCTCCTCTCGGGCTACTACGAGCCGATACTCGCTGCATTGCCGCGCGAAGATCGTGTCGAACAGATCATGTGGATGCGCGATGCAATACACTCCCGCTTTGGGGTGAATGCCAGCGGACTCTGGCTCACCGAGCGCGTGTGGGAACCTGAGCTCGCCGCGGATCTGGCGAATGCTGGAGTTCGGTACGTGCTTGTGGACGACCGGCACTTCCTTGTCAGCGGATTCGAGCGCGAGCAGCTGCATGTTCCATGGCGCACTGAAAGCGACGGGAAGATTGTTGACGTTCTCGCTATCGATGAGCGGCTCCGCTACCTGATTCCATTTCGTCCCACCACTGAGATCGCCGATTACGTGAAGGATCTCAAATCAAAGGGTCATCGGCTGGCTGTATTTGCGGACGATGGGGAAAAATTCGGCGGCTGGCCCGGAACCAGGGAGTGGGTCTACGACAAGGGATGGCTCAAGAGCTTTCTCGATACGATGGAGAAACTCGTCGCTGATGGCGACATGATCCTGAGCACGGGCATCGATGCGCTCGAGCACGTTCCTTCGGGTGGGCTCGCCTATCTGCCGACCGCTTCTTACCGCGAGATGGAAGGGTGGTCCCTTCCCCCTTCTGCTGCCATGAAGATGAGCGCGCTCGAAGCCGAGCTCGGCGAAGAGAGACTCGCCGGCCAGGAAGGCGCGTTCATTCGCGGGGCGCACTGGCGCAACTTTTTCGTGAAGTATCCGGAATCGAACCGCGCGAACAAGAAGATGATGGTGTTATCCGCGCTTTCCCGTCGCCGTGGGGATCCGGAAGCTGCACGCCGTGCGATCGGCCGCGCACAGTGCAATGATGCATCATGGCACGGCGTGTTCGGCGGGCTTTATCTCCCGCATCTGCGCGAAGCTGTCTGGCTGAATCTCGCGCGCGCTGAGCAGGAATTGAGAAAGGCCGAATCGCTGACTGCGGAAGTCCTCGACTTCGACAGAGACGGCAATGACGAGGTGTGGATTCATTCCGCCGGGTTCTCTGCCCTCGTCTCACCGAAAGACGGTGGGACACTTGTCGAGTACACAATCTTCAAGGACGGAATCAACTACGCCGACGTTCTCACTCGCCGGCGCGAAGCGTATCACTACGCGCAGGACAAGCACGAAGAATCAGACGACGCCGGCGGAATCGCGAGCATTCACCATCTCGAAGAATCAATGATGCTCAAGGAGCCTCCGGCGATCGATGCGCATGATCGCGCGATCACAGTCGACAGCATTCGTGCCGATCAATCCTTCGAAGTCATCGGCAACAATGAGATCGTGTGCAGAGGCCCCGGCATCGAGAAAAAACTTCGCTTCACGGAAGAGGGCGAGATCACGATCTCGTGGGCGTGGAACGCTGCAGCCGGATTCACAACCGAGATCTCGTCGACGCGCCCGCTGAACCTCGAAGCAAACCCAAAGGCCGAAAGCTCGACAGAGCCCGTCGAGACAGTCGCCAAATCAGAGAAAGGATTCGATAGAACCGTTCAGGGCGAAGCAGTTACGCTTCGCTGGGACCCATCTCTCCGGGCTGCGGAACTTCGTATTCGGCCGTATTGACTGTATTCGGGAGGAGGAACGGAAGCGCCTCTCTGAATCGGCGCGCCCACGCAGATTCGTGGTG
>DASROK010000025.1:0-2888 GCA_035646915.1 Gemmatimonadaceae bacterium | reverse complement strand
CATCGTCGGAGGGAAGCATCCCCGAGCGCTTGGGCAACCCGCGTCTGTTGTGTGGCGCGAGATATGGACTGGAATTGAGCCGATGCTCCAACAGGCAATGGGAGGAATCGAGGGAACCTACGTCGAACAGCAACTGCTGATCATGGAACGTAATGGATACCCCGAGGAAACTTCCTACACTTACTCCTACAGTCCAATCCCGAACGATGAAGGACAACCCGGCGGGATCATCTGCGTTAATACCGACGAAACACAACGTGTGATCGAAGGACGACAGCTGGCGCTCTTGCGTGAACTTGCGTCCAGAACAGCGGATGCGCGAACGGTCGCGCAGGCATGCGCGCTGAGCTCGGATTGTCTCGCCACAAATCCTCACGATCTGCCTTTCGCGATGATCTATCTCGTCGATTCAAACGCTCGTCGCGTCGTACTGGCGGGAGAGCCGGTTGGAATAGGGCGCGCACAGCCTGCAACACCGGAGCAGGCGGCGCTCGACGACACGTCCGTCTGGCCTTTTGCAGACGTATTCGACACGGGTCGCCTGCAGCTCATTCTCGATTTGAGCGTTCTTGGAAAAGGTCTGCCGACTGGCGCGTGGGATCGGCCACCGCACAAGGCTGTCGCTATGCCCATTGCAGCTCAGGGACGTGAAGAGCCGGAGGCCATCCTGATCGTGGGGTTAAATCCTTATCGGCTGTTTGACAACAGCTATCAGGGATTCCTCGAATTGACCGGTGCTCAAATCGCATCCGCCATCGCGAACGCTCGCGCGTATGAAGAAGAGCGCCGGCGCGCGGAGGCTCTGGCGGAAATCGACCGCGCAAAGACAACATTCTTTTCAAATGTAAGCCACGAGTTTCGGACTCCCCTGACACTGATGCTCGCGCCGCTTGAACACACGCTGGAAACGCATGGAGAGCTGGCGCCTGCAGTGCGTGAACAAATCGAGACGGCGCAGCGCAATGGAGTTCGCCTGTTGAAGCTCGTCAATACTCTTCTGGACTTCTCGCGCATCGAAGCGGGCCGCGCAGAAGCCAACTTCCAGTCGGTGGACCTCGCCGCGTTCACCGCGGATCTCGCGAGCATTTTCCGCTCCGCGGTTGAGAAAGCCGGACTGAAGCTCCGAGTGGATTGCGAGCCTTTTCATCACCCGGTATACGTCGACCGTGAGATGTATGAAAAGGTCGTTCTCAATCTCATTTCAAATGCATTCAAGTTCACGTTTGAGGGGGAAATCGAGGTCCGGCTCCGCGCTGTTGGTGACAGAGTTGAACTGTCGGTTCGCGACACAGGTACCGGAATCCCGGAGACTGAGCTGCCCCACGTCTTTGAGCGGTTTCATCGAGTCAAGGGGGCAAAAGGCCGCAGCATTGAAGGCAGCGGAATCGGTTTGGCGCTGGTACAGGAACTGGTGCGGCTGCATCACGGTGAAGTTCGTGTCACGAGCAAGCTCAATGAAGGATCAACGTTCACCGTAATTCTACCCCTGGGTTCCGCACACCTGCCCGCCGATCGCATGATGCGCACCAGCGCGGCCGGCATGAAGACTCTTCAGACGAACGCTTATGTTGAGGAAGCCCTCCGATGGCTTCCCGCCTCAATAGACACTCCCGAAGACATTCAATCCGAGCACGCCCTCCCCGGTGAGTCCGTATTCAGCGGTCGGTGTGCTGGAGCGAAAATTCTCCTCGCCGATGACAACGGCGACATGCGCGAGTATCTGCGACGGCTGCTTGGTGAAAGCGGTTACAACGTTATCGCGGTGGCTGACGGGCAAGCAGCTCTCGAAGCCTCTCGAACCCAGTCTTTTGATCTGGTGCTTTCGGATGTCATGATGCCCAGGCTGAATGGGTTCGGGCTCCTCAAAGCCCTTCGATCGACCAAAGACACCGCAACACTTCCCGTAATTCTGCTTTCAGCTCGCGCAGGTGAAGAATCTCGCGTCGAAGGACTCGAAGCTGGCGCAGATGACTATCTCGTGAAGCCGTTCTCGGCCCGCGAACTGGCTGCACGTGTGGAGGCGCACCTCAACCTTTCCCAGCTACGTCGAGAACAGGAGGCACGAACGGCTGCTGATCTGGTCGCCATGCACCAGCTCTACGAAATCGGCAATCGGTGCGCCCATCAAGGACACGATTTTGAGGGATGCCTCAAAGGTATCGTCGAGGCCGCCGTTGCAGTCACACGCGCGGACCGCGGCACGCTGCAGTTGTTCGATGCGCAATCGGGAGAGTTGAGAATTGCTGCCCACCATGGCTTCACAGAATCGTTTCTGAAATTCTTTGGCCGAATAAGCAACCGCGATGCGACCGCGTGCAGCGCTGCGCTGCGCTCGGATCAGCGGGTTATCGTTGAAGACGTCACTCAAAGCGAAGTCTTCGCCGGGTATCCCTCGCTCCAGTACATTCTCGACGCCGATGTCCGTGCCGTTCAATCCACTCCTCTCGTGTCGAACTCCGGTGAAGTGTTCGGGATGATTTCGACGCACTTTTCCCGTCCTCACCGCCCCGCGGAACGCGACCTCCGGCTTCTGGATCTGCTGGCGAGACAGGCGGCCGATTACCTCGAACGCCGTCGCGCAGAAGACGAATTGCGCTCTCGCGAGGAACAATTGCAGACTCTCTTTGAGGCGACACCAGTCGGCGTTTACGTGGTCGATGCAGACTTCCGAATTCGACAGGTAAACGCAACGGCGTTGCCGGTCTTCGGCGACATTCCCGAGTTGATCGGTCGGGACTTCGATGAGGTCATTCATATTCTCTGGCCGGCGGAATAC
This sequence comes from Gemmatimonadaceae bacterium, assembly GCA_035646915.1. Classification (GTDB taxonomy): domain Bacteria; phylum Gemmatimonadota; class Gemmatimonadetes; order Gemmatimonadales; family Gemmatimonadaceae; genus UBA4720. The sequence continues at coordinate 112 of DASROK010000025.1, read as the reverse complement.
GCGGACGAGATCGTGCAGCGGTTCCGCCATACGATGGAGACCGGCGAGTCGTATATCACTCCCGAACGAATTGTCGAACGCAGGGATCGCGGGGTGAAGGAATACTACGAGT